>CALGUT010000580.1 GCA_937920335.1 uncultured Opitutales bacterium | reverse complement strand
TTGAAAATTCTACAAATTTTCAACAAAATAACCAAACTCTACGTTTTGGTCTTACAACAATCGTTTTTAAAAAAAAAAAAATCGTTTTCCCCAAAAATGAACGATACATTTTACCCCAAAAACCCAAAAATGGCTCAAGCAATCGCTGAGCCCAAAGAAAGAACTTCTCCTTACAAGAAGTCAAACCGAAACTCAAAATTCTTTTATCCTTCTTTTCTCCTTTTAAAACGGATCGAACCATTACATTCGACAACTCGATTTGATAAGGATGTCGAACAATAACATGAATAAACCTATCGTCGATCTGGACCACGATATGTCGGAATCCAACGGCGATACGGAACATGCCACAAACGTTGCCGACGTCGGGCATACTGAACAGCAACCTGGTATTTTGGGGGACGATCCAACCACCGCTTTGGTGAGACAACGCCGCCAACGCACGTGGACCGTCACAGAAGAGCAGTTGAGACAAGCTCAAGATATTTTTCTCGCACAGAACGTGAGACTCGGAAATTACGAGGCCACAATCGAGAATTACGAGTCCACGATGGAACACATGCGCGCAGAGGGCAAGTGGGCCATTGATACCCTGGCGACGGTGCTCACCGAAGGACGGCAACTCATGCAAGATAAAACGCAGCTTCAAGAAAAGGTGAAAGCTGCGGAAATTGCCAAGTCCGAAATGAAGGATCAGTGCGAACAGGCGAAAGTAAACGCTGAGCGCATGAACCAAAATTATATCCAGCAGGTAAACCTGAAAACTGAGGTGGAGCAAAGTTTCAAAACTTTCAAAACCTCGGCTGAACAAAAGATGCTCGAAACAACTGAGACGTGTGCAACTATGATCCGAGAGAAGGAAGCTGCATACGAAACCTTGAAAGCTACAGCTTTTAAGGAAGTTCAGGATCGAGACCAACGCGGCAGTGCTAGGGATACTGAGATTCAGGGTCTTCGGGTGTACAGTGATTCACTCGAGGACGAGATCAAACGACTGAATCGAATTCTCTCGGAAGAAAGAGCAGCGGTTCAAACTGAGGTGTCGAGACTCAAACATAATGAGTCAAACCTTCAAACTGAACTCAACAAGCACTGGGAAAAAGACACCACCATCCGAAGTTTACAACAGAATGTTGCGGACAAAGAAAATGAACTAAGAGAAGAAAAACAAAAGAACACCGGCTCCGGTAATGGCAACTCCGCCGGTGGCTCGAATAATAACAACAATAATCCACCCGGTGGACCGACGAGTCACCAACCGGCCTTCACCGGATTATCGGACGCCACGGATCTATTGCAAACTTTGTCCGACAAGAAAGATACAGTCTCTTTTCCCGAAATGCCAAAGCTGGGCAAAATGGCCCCGAAGGTTTGGAGAACATTCCTCCAAAATGTAATCCTGTATTATAATGTCAATAAGCCGGGGAAATTGGAACACAAAGGTCTGGCAACGCAGGTTGGAAGGTTGCTTGAATGCAAAGGCTTCCTGACCCTTGCCGAATTACAAGAATATGTTCCAAACTTATCCAGCCCAATGTACCTGACGGCGGTTGCAAAACTCGCGCACTTTGTTCATATCGTGGTGTCGAAAGACAAAAGTAACCAACTTTCTGACTTTCTAATCGGATTAGTTGGAACGGAATACAACGACGGCCTCCTGGTGTTACGTAGAATCGATAGGGGACTCAGAGAAAGATCGTCCGACAGGACACAAGCCCTGTTCCAACTTTACGCATCGCCCACGCCGGTCCGTTCAAAAGCGGACCTTCACCAAGCCCTACTGGAGTGGTCGGCATTGTATGATGAGTTAAAGGCAGAACATGCAGAACCACCCCTTCCTTTGTGTAAGGAATCACTCCGAAAACTAATCTCTCCCTTACCTTTGAAAAACGTTTTGGATGTAGTTTCCGAACTAAATCATGAAGAGACTGATTTGGTAAAATACGAAAAGATGGTGCGGGCGGTAAAAGCGAAAGCGACTGAATGGCACGCCCTTGCATCCGATTCCAGATTAAGACAACCAAAACAAGAAAAGCTACACCAGCTAACCCAAAAGGAAAGAGCACAACTTTCTTTTGTGCTCCACCAATCGAAATCAAAGGGTAAAGGTAAAGGTAGAGGCAAAGGTAAAGGTAAAGGCAAAGGTAAAGGGAAGAAGTATGGTAAAGAGCTCTCCGCTGATGCATCGCGCAAGGCCCTACAGCAAATTAATGAATTAGCGAACGCACTTTCGAAAACAAACACCACGAGTGGCAAAGAGCGACCATGTTTTGCGGAACAACGTGCAAAGGGGAGTTGCAAACGTAAAGACTGCAAATACTCTCACGCGCCATGGATCCATAGCGAAGCCAAGACGAAAGGTGGCAAAGCGAATCACATGATCAACACTTTGAGATCTGATCCCAAATTGTTGAACGAAGTGGTCAGCTTATTGAATCCTGCACAAACCGAACACGTCAAAACAATAACGCGTGTCGACATGGATATGGAAATGGATTCACACGACGAATGTTGTGACGATCCATCCGGCCCTTGCTGTGAATTTCATCAGCCCATTGCCTTACATGGCGGGCCACCATCATCGCCCGTAACACCGCCCATCGGCAGACCTAGAACAGAACACGATGATACAGCTTTGATGGAATACGTGGAAACCGCTCTTAATCTGCAAGGTGGATGTTACTCACAAGGGAGCGAAACTCCCTACATGTTGAATACGACTGACGTGAGTGACGCTTACAGGGAACTTCCATCACATCCAAGACAGCTGCCTGGGCCACTATTGTTGGAACAGGTATCCAAAAGTTGGGACCCCTGGTCATACGTGCCGTACGAAAAAGTCGATCCAGAATTATGTCAGTGGACCAAAGTAGGTGAATGGGATGGACACACCAAATGGAATTGTAAATGTGGAGCTAAATCGTGCTGGTACGTGCCTCCGGAAGAGGAAGCACCAGAATGGTATGACGATGATCGCTCAGATCCAAACCGCTCAAATCGATCTTCCCTACTTTCGAACCTCCGCCACCCAGCGGATGACGACGAACACGAAACATGCCAAAAACGACACGTGGATCGTTTTGGTTTCCATCGTGATGAAGACTTGCCAACTCCGACGGGTAATTCTCCAGCACAGGCGTTTCGTATTTTTGAACATAATTTGCGGAACGATAGCACCCAGAGTCGTAAACGACCGCGATATCATGAAAACAGATGTAACGGTTTCACGGTCACGGCTAGGGGAACCGCAGCGAAACTATTACCGGTGCACCCGACAGAAGCAGAAGAACTTCTTGACCGAATCTCCAGGAACAAGAGGAAACGACGGGTGTCAACGTGTGGTTCGCCACTACAACGAATGCAATCGGCTGAAAATCGTTTCACAGTTCTGACGCATGACACGGTATCGAAACAATGGACACCCTGGTGTGAAGTACCTTGGGAAGAAATCGATCCAACGCGTTCGAACTGGATTGCCTTCGGAAAGGAAGAAGATACGTGGTGGCAATATGTCTCCGAAGGTGCAAGTAAATATTACAACAACATTAGCAACAAATTGAATAAACAATGTACGTGCGACACCTACGGAACGGTGGGTGATGCATGTACAGACATTCACAAACCATCACCGATGACCGACACACCTACTGCGGCGTCCACCACATCACGGTCGCCACGCATCACGGTACGTAAAGCATTTGCGGCCGCGGCCCTCGACTGGGAAAATGAATCTCCCGATGTCGAGATGTCCGAATCTAGTTTACGAGCAGCGGAGGTGTTAAAAGAATTAAAAGAATTATATCCCGTTTTACAAACAGGTATTTCATCTCAACTGGAAGATGATGCAAGAGTTTTGTTGGATACTGGCGCATCCGTGCATGCAGTCAGTTTCAGACGAGCACGCGGTCGACGGAATGTCCGCGTTGCAACTGTAAATTTTGACACGGCAAATGGGAAAACTTCATGCAACCGCCAGGTGAATATTCCGATCGGTGGTTACATGGTGCCGTTCTATGTATTGAAAGAGTTGAAGTCAACGTTACTCTCTCCAGGATTGCTATCCAAAACCGGATGGACAATCAACATCTTTTGCGAGGACGAACACGTCATCGCGCCAGATGGCACTCGTGTGAACGTCTTTACAGACGCCCAAGGATTGCGATTCTTGGAGTTAGACATCGAAACCGGAATGTCCGAATTACGAAGGCTTCTTCAAGTCTCGGACACCGCAACCGAAAGACAAAACAGAATCTGGGAAAGACGAGCGGCTAACCTTGCTAAATTAGGCATTAGAGAAACATCCGCTGAACGCCGAGACAACATGCGACGAAGCATGACAAATTTGCACAACCAAATGAGCGCACCTAGCAGCACTGCTTATGTGCAAACCTCTAACGGACGCATTCCATACAGGGAATGGTACCGTGATAATATCACAATGTCGCACGGAGGCGCCCGTCCCACGGCGCAACGAAGGGACGTAAACAGGGGCAGAACGCCCGGCGCACACCATGCTGAGCCCGACGGGGCAGCAGCACCCAAGAATGATGGAGGCGGAACGCATGGCATAATCCACACTATCACGGAGCCATCCGCCGAGGAACGTCAAAAGAAAAAGAATCAACTAACAAACGACTCCGTTGACGACAAGCTGTTGACCCATCGCCGAAATGGTCACATGCCATACAACAAAAAATGTAGAATTTGTGTTGAATGCAAAATAAAGAAATTGTCGGCGCCCAGACGCAACGACGACTTGAGTAACGCAACTCATAACGCCCAACTTTCCGTGGACCTCATTGGCCCATTTGAGAAAAGTTTGGACGGAAACAGATGGCTTTTAGTAGCCCTACACAGGGGATCCAGGTACTCCTGGGTTTTCCCCATCAAAGGAAAAGGTAGTAATGGAGTTAAAGATTGCATCCTACAAATTTTCCAAGAATGTTACGGAGCGGGGCACACGATAAGGATGCTCCACCGAGATCAAGGGAAAGAGTTTGAAAAGGTGGTGAGAAATTTAGGATTGGTTCAATTGTCCGGTGGGTCGTATAGGCCGACGGACAACGCATTGTGTGAGAGAAGGAATCAAACACTCATACAAATGGCCCGGTGCTTATTGTTGGAGTCGGGACTCCCAATAGACCATCACTGGGACTCCGCTTTAAAAGCTGCGAACTATATCATAAATCGCAGATATACCAGCGCAGTGAATGATTGCCCTTACAATATATTTTGGGACAAATCTCTACACCCTGAAAAGCGTCACGACCTTGACTCCCCCACATTGAAATGGCCATTCGGAAGAATCGGCGCATATTATATCCCAAAAGAATTAAGAAAGAGAAAGCTTGGCCCAAATGGTCACGCCTGTGTGTATATTTGTCCAAACCATAACTACAGAGGACATATAGTTGTTCCATTGTTTGAAAATGAGTTAGCCAGTGGCCAGCCATTGGTGGTTTCACATTTTAAACCAATTGATGATCCAGGTATTCCTACCTTCCCCTTCCGACGCGGAATGGAGTACAGTGGAAGATTATCGGATCTATGTGTTTTTCCAGGAAGAACCCCTGACCATCTAGTTCAGAAACCTGGGAGAAAACACCGTCAACCAAAGACAACATCACGATCTACCAAAAGTGGTTCAACAAAAACATCAAATACAAACACAACCTCAACTTCGGAATCTGAACTGTCTGAAACAGATTTGTCTGACATAGACAGTGATTGTAGTTTTCGTTCTGCAGTGTGCAACGACGCGTTGTCTCGTGAGTTGGATATTGATCGTGAATCAAACTTAACCGAAAATTTGTTTCCCGATGGAGGCGACGGTAATCCAACATACAACGATGGAGGCGACGAAGATGCGGAATTAGAATTATTCAATAACGAACCACTCAACATCAAACCGAAAACCAAGAGACAAAAACCTGTTCCGGAACCAGTAGTACATAGGTACCCGAAGAGAGAAAGAAAACCTGCGAGAACGCATAATATGAATCAAATTATGAAAAGAAAAGACGTCAAAAATGCAATAGGGAAAATATTTGTGACGCAGCAGGTCAATTCAAAAGTTTACCTCGAAACCGAAAGGGGTAAGAAGGCTCTAACAAAAGAGCTCACAAAGCTTGATAACCCCACGGGATCGGGAGAAAAGGAATCAACTTGGGACTGGGAACCTACCGAATCAAGTTCATTAGCAATCGGTAGTAGAATCCAAAATGGAAAGCCACTCATATCTGAGAAAAATTTTGAGTTTCCACCCATGGAATGGGTTTGCAAAGGAAGATATGTAAGCCAGGGTCATAAGTCAGAAGTCATGACTGAACATGGCTTAAAAACAATTAAGCACAAAAATGATGGCTCCTTATGGAGCGCGGTGTCATCCTTAGCAGGGGCAAGGCTCACACTTGCTCACTCTCTCATGGTCTATCATAGACTTCCAGAAACAATAGACCTTGTCAATGCCTACATCCAAGTCCCGCTGGGTGGACCTCCAACCTATATTAGACACCCGAAAGAAATGGTTAATGCTCTTCCGGATGAGAAAAGGAAAAAGTTCTTAAAAATGAAGGACCCTGTCTGCAGGTTGAACAGGGCCTTATACGGGGTTGAAAGGTCTGGGCATGATTTCATCGAAAGCTTCAAAGATTGCCTGATAAGTCTCGGGTGGAAACAATCAGAATCTGATCCAGCCATAATGACACGAAAATATGGTCGTAATCATTGTGTAATGTGCACTTATGTTGACGACGTGATGCTTTCAGCGTCGCGTCAAGATTCCGTCAAAATTTGGGCGGAAATTGAGAAGCATTTCGAATCAGGCCAAGCGAAGGAAATCACAAAGTTTCTCGGAATGGTCGTTAAAAGGGATAATCCAAAATTAATGAACCTCTATATCGACCAATCAAATTACGCAGAGTCAATAATCAAAAACTATGAGAAGCAAACAAACGTAGTTATCAAACCACGTGACACACCTTTACGGGTTGACTTAAAGGAGCCCATTTATGACGATCTCCCTTTAAATGATGCTGGGTATGCCAGGAGCCCGGTGGGAGCGATCTTGTATCTAATGCGGTCCTCTCGACCAGACTTGGCCTTCCCGGTGGGTCACTTAGCAAGGGGCATTACTCGGTGGTCCGAATACCACAAAGGCCAGTTGGAATGGTTATTGGGATACATCAGGAAAACATCCAGTAAAACACTCAAATTCCAACGTGGGAAAGATAGTTGGGATGACTTGGCCATCGAATGTTATACGGACGCATCGTGGGATTGTCCGTATTCCACTGGCGGCTATTTAATTGCTCTAAAAGGCAATCGGGGAACCTTTCTACCCCTTTCCTGGTGTAGCAAGAAAATAAGTGTGATATGCACTTCGTCGGCCGAAAGCGAGGCAATCGCTGCTACGGCAGGGGTGAAAGAATCTTTAAGTTTGGCGGCCTTGGTGGACGATACCAAGGAAACCGACAACACGCAAATCGATTTAAAAGTCGATAATACAGCGCTTATTCAGGCGATTAAGCGTGGTCAATCTAAAAAGATGGCATTCATGAGGAAGCACTGCGGGTTGAGTTTTATGTTCCTCAAGCAGGTTCACATGTCTGTGGCACACGTGGGCACCCAAGATAACCTTGCAGACATCATGACGAAAAGATTGTCGCAAGCTCCTCTTAACAATTTATTACCCTATCTTGAATGTTTAAGTGATTCAAACAAACTTACACAAATGGAAAAGAGTATACAAAGTAGCTTAGATGAGCTGGCGGCAGTGCTTTGCGGGTTGGTGCCAGTCAGGGTTCGCAACCGTAGTTAGGGACCAGTGATTAGTAAAACGAATTATAATTTTGCCCAATTATAATTTCGACGTGGGAATTTATGTCAGACATAAATCGTGATTTATTTTTGATTTTTGTGTAGTTTAGACACGGTTTGCACGTAAGTTCACGTGTAGACTCGTAGATTTGTAGATTAGCTGTA
>CALGUT010000579.1 GCA_937920335.1 uncultured Opitutales bacterium | reverse complement strand
TTCTGGAGTCCGGCTACGATATAGTGCTTTCTATAAGGATTACCTCATCGATGAACCTATGACGACCTACTTTAATCTATTCCGTTTGCCAGTAACTTTCCTGCTCGTTGCACTATGCTCACCGCTCTTCGCTTCAGCAGAAATGACACTCTTCAAGTCTGGCGAAGAGGGTTATTCGAACTACCGTATTCCATCCCTCATTACAACCAAGGCGGGTTCGCTCCTCGCCTTTTCCGAGGCGCGAAAGGATCACCGCGGAGACAGTGGAAACATCGACCTCGTCGCCAAGCGATCCACCGACAACGGGAAGACCTGGTCAGAGCTTTATATCGTCTGGGATGCGGGCGATGACACCGCTGGTAACCCTTGCCTGGTCGTCGATCAAAAAACGGGCCGTATTATAAACCTCGTCTGCTGGAATCTTGCAACCGATCATGGGCGTGACCTCCATACAGGGAACGCGGAGGACACCCGCCGCGTTTACCAGACCTATTCCGATGATGACGGGCTCACGTGGTCAGAGCCGCAAGAAATAACCGCGAACGTGAAAGATACTGACTGGTTTTGGTATGCTACCGGTCCGGGAATTGGCATCCAGTTAACACATGGGCCTCACAAAGGCCGACTGGTTATCCCTGCCAACCACACCACGGAGGATTACTACGGCGCACATTCGCTTTACAGTGACAACGGTGGAGAGACTTGGAATGTGAGCAGCATTATAAAACCCATGGTGAACGAAAGTCAGGTGATCGAACTCTCAGACGGACGGCTGATGATGAACATGCGAACCCAAGGTATTTCACAAACGATCCGGCCTTACCTAGGGTATCGATCCATCTCTTACAGCAGCGACGGAGGCGAGACCTGGACTGATCCAATTTCCGACAACGAACTCGGGGACCCGATTTGCCAAGCCAGCATCATCCGCTACGACGAAGATCACATTCTGTTTTCTAATCCGAATCCCCCAGTAAGCCTCAAGCGCGGACCCCGTGAAAGCATGACCATCCGACTCAGTAAAGATGATGGAACCACCTGGAGTGAGGGTCTTATCGTTTACGAAGGGCCAGCTGCATACTCGTCATTGACTAAAATATCCGATGGTAAAGTGGGACTGCTCTACGAGAAGGACAAAGATATCGCTTTCGCAAAAATTCCACTGGATAAAATTGCCAACTAGCATGTGAAGAAACCACTACTCATCGTATTCCTAATATTCGCAAATTTCGTTGAGTCGATTACCGCCAACGAACAGAGCCCCAACATTCTTTTCATATCTGTTGACGATATGAACGATTGGATCGGGTGCCTCGGCTCTGACCGCGTTCCCACTCCGCACATAGACGCATTGGCAGCCCGAGGGCTACTTTTCACAAACGCCCACGCTCCCAGCCCCAAGTGTGCTCCTAGTCGAGCGGCCATACTCACAGGAAGACGAGCTTCTACATCGGGGCTCTATAGCAATAGCCACTGGTGGCGCCCCGCGTATCCAGACTGGATCACCTTGCCTCATTATTTCAAGAATAACGGCTATTACGTAGCAGGAGGCGGAAAAGTGCATCACCACACCGAAGGCTTCAATCCACCAGATCAATGGCATGAATACCATCCGTTGGCTGAGGACAAGGACCTTATTAAAAATTACCTGAATAAGCGCGGTGAAAACCGGGAGTATCTAACTGATATGCCGAGACATCCCAATGGTTCACTCGATTGGGGGCCCTTGGAAGTGGACGACTTGGAAATGGGCGACGGACACACGGTAAACTGGGCCGGTGAGTTTTTGAAACGTAAACACGAAAAACCTTTTTTTCTCGCAGTCGGTTTGTTCCAACCCCACCTCCCATTTTACGCACCCAAAAAATACTTTGACGCATTGCCTTTGGACCAGATGAAGGTCCCCATCTATAAGGCCGATGACCTCGATGATATTCCGACAGGCGGGCAAAAGCTGGCAGCTCTCCGTCGAGATGATTTACGCATGATTGAAAACCACGGAGGACTGAAACATTGCTTACAATCTTACTTAGCAAGTATTGCTCATGCGGATACACTTATTGGCATTCTTATGGATTCTTTCGAAAATAGCCAATACCGAGACAATACCATCGTCGTATTTTGGTCGGATCATGGTTACCACTTTGGAGAGAAAGATCACTTGGCTAAAGACACCTTGTGGGAACGCTCAACCCATGTTCCGTTCATTGTATCTGCTCCAGGAATCACTCCCCCTGGAACCACCTGCGATCAACCAGTTGACCTAACCTGTCTTTACCCAACTCTGACTGCCCTTTGTAACCTGAAAACCCCCGGTGATTTAGACGGTGTGGATATCAGTCCTCTGCTCAAAGACCCAACTTCGGAATGGAATATGCCTGCGATCATTGACTTCTTACCAGGCAATACTGCCATCCGCACTAAAGACTGGCGCTACATCCGGTACGCCGAGGGAAACGAAGGAGAAGAACTTTACGACTTGATAAACGACCCTAACGAGTGGACCAACCTCTTTACGACCCATTCTGAACTAGCAAAGCACTTTAGAACTTGGCTCCCCCGAAATTATGCAACCGAAGTTCCGCGTAAGGGGGACTATGATTTTCACCCAGGTAGTTACCATTGGTCGCGAAAGTAGCAAATCAACAGCCCCTTGATTCCTGACAGAACCCCCACCTCAGTGGCAGCGCCGCTATACCGAGGAGTGTGCCGAACGAAGTGACATGACCACAAGAGCCCAACAACGACACCTCAAAGAGCAAAGCTAGTTTCGAGCAAAGCGACATCGACATAACAAAGCGAATTCCTATCAGTATCAGTCAGTAAGATGCTTTAAATACTTCTCTCATGGCCTCCACTAGTGAATCAAAAAAAGGTTAAACCTGGTCCGACCTCGAACTGTTGCCTTACCCTGTCGCTGAATTAGTAGGAAATCATTGTAATCGGCTATTCTCTCTTAGGTACTTGCTACTAATTAATTCTCTATTTTCCTGTGTCTTCCATTCCACCTCCATCTTCACCGCGACCCGGACCGCTCGGTGATTTGGGAAAAAAATTAGTACCACAAACAAATTCGAACGCCCAGGTTGATGTAGCAGATCTCAAACGTAAGTCTGTCCGAGGCGGGGCGGTGACAATGCTCGCTCAAGCCTGTAGCATCATAGTACACCTAGTTTCGACTTTGGTCCTCGCTCGATTACTGTCTCCTGACGACTATGGAGTGGTTGCCATGGTTTTAGCAGTTACGGGTTTTGCAGGGTTATTCCGCGACCTAGGATTATCATCCGCTGCGATTCAGAAAAAGGACCTTACTCACGCACAGCAGAGTAATCTATTTTGGCTTAACATCGCAATGGGTGTATTTCTTACCCTGATCGTCAGTGCGGCTTCCCCTCTTGTTGGATTATTCTACCAGAAGCCGGAGCTTGTTTCGGTAACCTGCGCGATGTCAGCAAGTTTTATCATTGGTGCGGTGGGCACCCAGCATGGAGCCCTTTTAGTGAGGAAAATGCAATTCGGTCGACAGGCTATTGCAAATATCTCAGGAGCGATTGTTACACTGCTTGTGGCAATCACCTTTTCTCTCCAAGGTTATTCATACTGGTCGCTTGTTTGGGGTAGTCTTGCTGGAGCGTTTGTTACCACCTGCCTCTTGTATCTTTTATCACCCTTCAGCCCTGGTCGGCCTTCAAAGGGAAGTGGAATCCGAGGAATGCTACAGTTTGGGGCTAACATAACAGGTTTTGAATTTGTTAATTACTTTCACAGAAATTTAGACAACATCCTAATCGGAAGATTTTGGGGACCAGACGCTCTGGGTCTGTATACTGAGGCCTATCGCCTGCTAATGTTGCCTATAAGTGCGATCCGAGCGCCTATCAACACCGTTGCCTTTCCTGCTCTCAGTCGTCTCTTAGAACACCCTGAAGCATATCGTTCCTACTATCGAAGAGTGACAGCTGTTGTCGCATTTCTCTCCATGCCCTTATGCGCTCTTCTTTTCGCAACCTCACGTCCCGCTATTGAGTTTCTGCTTGGTAAACAGTGGCTGGGTGTTGCTCCAATATTCTCATGGCTTGCGGTAACCGGCTTCATTCAACCTGTAGCAGGTCTGCGGGGGCTTGTAATGCTCAGTAATCAACATGGTAAAGCCTATCTCTATTGGGGGATCTTTAATGCCATATTCGTAAGTATTGGATTCGGTGGATTCAACTTTGAAGTGCAAGAGAGCGATGTAAAGGTGAGTTAGGTGCT
>CALGUT010000578.1 GCA_937920335.1 uncultured Opitutales bacterium | reverse complement strand
ACCCCCATGGAAGTACGTTATACCCTAATATCAGGATCCTACCGCCAGCCACTCAATTTTACATTCGCATCTCTGAAGTCTGGTCGCAGCGCGATGAAGAAAATGGAGAGAAATCTCCTTCCCTATCTGGAAAAAATCGGATTATCCGAGGACGCATTTACCAATATGTGTGCAGCGCCCTTCCCATCTGAGAGGGGTCACTTCCAAAGAGCTTGGGATGGTTTGGCAAACGACTTGAATGTTTCCCAGGCAACGGGCGGTATTTTCGCCGGATTTGCTGCTTTGGAGAAATTAGCCCCGGGAACGGAGGGTATCATGACAGAGCTCAAGGCTCTGAGCGGAATCCTATACGCTCTTGGCATCCAGCTGTTTCAAACGGTCAATGAGCCTAAGCTGGAAATTCCGACTGAAATCTCTCAACTCGCTGAAGCTCGCTGGCAGGCTAAGCTCAACAAAGACTGGGATAACGCCGATCGGCTAAGGAAAAAACTCAATGACTGTGGCTGGAACATTCTGGACAAAAAAGACAGCTACGAAGTCACACCATTAAAATAGGTCGCAACTGGGTACCGATAGTGATTCGATTAAGAAAAACACAGTTTCATTATGCGTTCTATCTTATCCATCTACATTCTTTTGCCCACAGTCCTCTTCTGTTTTCTGACGGCCTTCAGTCACGGAGAACAAAGCGAGAGGCTTCCTAAAACGATTGATCCAGATAGCCACTACCTGTTTTACCTGCATGGACAAATCGTGGAAGGGTCCGATGGTCGCCCGACGCATCCGCAGCATGGAGTCTACGAATATAAAGACATCGTTGATAGCCTTGAAGCAAAAGGGTTCTGGGTAATCAGCGAGGTCAGGCAGAAAAATACTAACCCCGCGATCTACGCGAATAATTTGGCATCCTCCATAAATGAGTTGAAAAAAGCAGGCGTTCCTTCTTCGCACATTACTGTCGTAGGGGGAAGCAAAGGTGGAATCATCGCCTGCTATACGTCTAATAAGCTTCAAGATCCTGAGCTAAACTTTGTCATCTTGGCGGGCTTTTTTGATCGGCTAAAAGACGACCCGCAGATGCTAGTCTATGGTCGGGTTCTTTCCATTCATGACTCTTCTGACAAAAGCGGTATCAATCCCCAACGATTTCTGAAAAAATCCAAAGGCGTCACCGAAGAACGTATTGTCGTCACAAAGAAAGGCTGGGGTCATAGCCTGATTTTTAAGCCTCGCAAAGAATGGATTGACGAAGTGGTTGCCTGGAGCGGCATCGATGACGAAAATTGATCCCTTGACTCGCAAAGCCTTAACCTCATTGAGTGGCTTTCCCATTTGGGGCCGGGATAAACCCCCGGCCTTTTCTATTTCCCAAAAACAACTTTTCAACCACGCTCCAATCGCTCACTTTTTCTAATGATGAAAGACATGTCACCACTCGAAGAAATCCGCCACTCATCGGCGCACATCCTCGCAACCGCCGTTCTACGTTTATTTCCGGAAGCTAAGCTCGATATCGGTCCTCCTACCGACACTGGTTTCTACTACGACTTCGACATCGCCCATAAATTTACCGCCGAAGATCTTGAAGCGATTGAGGAAGAGATGAAGAAAGTGATTAAAGAAAACCAGCGCTTTGAACGCTTCGAAAAGACCCGGGATGAGGCGATCGAGCTGATAAAAGAAATCGGCCAAGAAGAATACAAACTCGGTCGTTTGGCTGACATTCCTGAAGGCGACACCATCAGTTTTTACAGGAACGGTGAATTCGTAGACCTCTGCGCTGGAACGCACGTCAACTACTCCAAGAAAATCAAAGCTTTCAAATTGCTCAGTATCGCTGGCGCCTATCATCGCGGTGACGAAAAGAACAAGCAGCTGCAGCGGATTTACGGTACGGCATTCGGAACCAAAGACGAACTCCAACAATACCTGGATCAGGTCGAGGAAGCCCGCAAACGCGATCACCGTAAGATCGGGAAAGACATGCAGCTTTTCCATATCGATGAAGCTGTCGGACAAGGACTCGTGCTGTGGACACCGAAGGGCTCCATCATTCGCAATGAGCTCCAGAACTTCATTTCAGAAGAACTCCGAAAACAGGGTTACGACCAGGTCTACACACCCCACATCGGAAAGCTGGAACTCTACAAAACATCGGGCCACTTCCCCTACTATCAGGATTCACAGTATCCGCCGGTTATCGATCGCCAATCACTGGCCGACCTCGCGACCGCCGACAAAAGCTGCTCCGACCTGACGAATATTCTAGAATCCGGTGAAATCGAAGGCTATCTGCTAAAGCCGATGAACTGCCCGATGCATATCAAGCTTTTCGATTCTCAGCATCACTCTTACCGAGATCTTCCCCAGCGGTTTGCTGAATTCGGCACCGTTTATCGCTGGGAACAATCCGGCGAACTCAGCGGCATGACTCGCGTGCGAGGCTTTACTCAGGATGACGCACACATCTTTTGTACGGATGAGCAGGTAAAGGATGAAATCCAGGGCTGTCTTGCATTGGTGAAGACTGTTTTTAATGTGCTTGGAATGACGGACTATCGTGTTCGCGTAAGTCTTCGCGACCCAGATTCCACAAAGTATGTGGGCTCACCTGAAAATTGGGACAAAGCTGAAACCGCCCTTCGCGAGGTGGCAGGAACGCTGGGAGTTCCATTCTCAGAAGAACCCGGAGAAGCTGCTTTCTACGGTCCAAAGATTGATTTCGTAGTCAGAGACGTAATTGGCCGTGAATGGCAGCTTGGAACGGTCCAGGTCGATTACAATCTACCCGAACGGTTTAACCTGAGCTACATCGGTTCAGACAATAAACCCCACCGTCCCGTTATGGTGCACCGAGCACCGTTTGGTTCCATGGAACGATTCTGCGGAGTGCTCATCGAACACTTTGCCGGTAACTTCCCGTTGTGGCTGGCTCCTGAGCAGGTGCGATTGCTCCCGATCAACGATGCAGTCCTACCCTTTGTTGAAGAAGTAGAAGCGAAACTCAAGGCGGCAAAAATCCGCGTGAAGGTCGACGCTGCCTCAGAGAAACTAGGCGCTAAGATTCGCCGTGCTGAGTTAGATAAGGTCCCCTTCGTCGGAGTCATTGGTGGCAAGGAAGCTGAGGAAGGCAATGTCACCATACGATCCAGGGTCGCAAAGAGCAAAGAAGGTACCTACCCCGTCGCAGACTTCCTTAACTTAATCCTCAGTGAAATCGCGGATAAGACGCTCCCCGAGGACTGAGAAGCGTAACTCTTCACTTTCGATTCAGTTTTTAGAAACAAAAAGACCCTGCCGAAAGGCAGGGTCTTTTTAAATGTATTCGGAAAGGACCGAACTTAGATAGCGCCTTCGCCGCGTTCGTCCGTACGAATCCGTACTGCTTCTTCAACGGGGATGACGAAGATCTTACCGTCTCCAATTTTACCGGTCTTGGCTGCAGCAACAATCGTTTCTACGGCTTTTTCGGCAATGTCACTGGAAACAGCAACTTCGATTTTAACCTTCGGGAGGAAGTCCACAGTGTATTCGCTTCCACGGTAGATCTCAGTGTGACCTTTTTGACGACCAAAGCCCTTAACTTCAGTAACGGTCATACCTTCGATTCCGATTTCGGCGAGTGCTTCTTTTACTTCCTCCAACTTGAAGGGTTTAATGATGGCTGATATTAGCTTCATTCTTATACCTTTATTTAAATTTTTTGGATTGTTTATTTAGTAACTATTTAGTTTTCAAGCATTAACGGCTGGAGGGAGCGAAGTCTGGGTAGGCTTCCTGACCATGCTCGCCGATGT
>CALGUT010000577.1 GCA_937920335.1 uncultured Opitutales bacterium | reverse complement strand
AAACCTTTATCGTGATCTTAATTCCAATCGGGACACACTGAGAATTCGATCAAGGTAACGATTTGATCAGTATAAGGATAAAGATCACGACAATTAGCGGCTTGGTTAGCATTAAAAGTTTTGCCATACCTTACCTATGAGCACCCACCCAGATTTCTGTGGCACAATAGGCAACACGCCCCTTATCCGACTCAACAAACTGTCAGAACTCACTGGTTGCGAAATCTTGGGGAAAGCAGAGTTTCTGAATCCAGGAGGATCCGTTAAGGACCGTGCGGCGTTAGGAATTGTCCAGGATGCAGAGTCAAAAGGCTTACTTAAGCCTGGGGGAACCATTGTAGAAGGCACTGCGGGAAATACCGGTATAGGCCTTACGCTGGTCGGTAATGCCAAGGGCTATAAAACCATTATCATTATACCCAACACACAGGCACCGGAAAAGATGGAGATGCTCAGAAATATGGGAGCCGAAGTCAGACCAGTGCCTCCAGCACCTTACAGCAACCCAGGGAACTACAATCACATCGCAAAACGCGTCGCCGAAGAAAGCGAAAATGCTTTCTGGGCCAATCAATTTGATAATACCGCCAATTCCGAGATCCATGCAACTACGACCGGCCCTGAAATCTGGAAACAAACCGACGGTAGAGTTTCAGCCTTTGTTACTGCCATCGGCACCGGCGGAACGCTGGCAGGGATATCCAGCTATCTAAAATCTCAAAACGATGCCATTCAGGCCGTCTGCGTCGACCCTTACGGCGCCGCCATGTGGTCCTGGTTCAAACATGGGCATCTTGATTTTGATGATGGGGATTCCATTGCAGAAGGAATCGGTCAAGGACGGGTCACCGAGAACGTCGCCCGAGCCAAAATCGACACCGCCTACCGCGTGCATGATCGCCACATGCTGGCCATCATCCGACACCTGCTTCACAATGAAGGTCTCTTTCTGGGAGCTTCATCCGGCATCAATGTTGGCGGCGCGGTAAAAGTCGCCCTGGCCGGAGGTCCCGGACAAACCATCGTCACCATCCTCTGCGACACCGCTCAGAAATACATGTCCCGTCTCTTCGATCAGGACTGGCTCACTGAAAATGATCTGCCGCCAGAGGACCTCTCCATCGAAGCGATGATAGATGAGATGAAGTCGGAATCATAGTATTCGGTAACCCTCCTTGTCCTCTTGCGGAATTCCCTGCATTTCTTTTTTAATGACAAAAGCCGAATGAAGCATTACGTCCGGATTCCCAAGCACACTTAACTAGTGTGTCTTTTGAGATTTTTGTGGCTCCAAACTCTTCTGATCAATTCGGCAGATACTTCGCCAATCGCATCTTAACTGGTGCCAGTTGCTTCTCCGCTGCCAGGTTCGTCCATTCATGTGGATCCGCCTTGCGATCGTAGAGCTCTTCACTGCCATCCTCGTACCGAATATATCGATACTTTTCATCAACGACAGAGTGATTGTAGCGAAAGAGCGTTGTCACCGCTGGCCGGTTGCGAAGTCCATCCGGACGGTCCAGTAGCGGTTTTAGGCTAAAACCTTCATTCATCGGGTTCTCAGGAAGGCCTGTAAGATCCAGCAAGGTCGGATAGATATCCAACAGACGAACGACCCGATCACTGACTTGCCCTTTGGGTAATCCAGGGCCGGCGATGATCATGGGAACCCGCGTAGATCGGTCCCAAAGCGTGACTTTTTTAAACAAACCCTTTTCGCCGAGATGGTAGCCGTGATCCGACCACAAATAGATGACGGTGTTATCGGCGTAGGGCGAAGCCTCCAATGCATCAAGCACCTTTCCTACCTGCGCATCCACATAGGAAATACACGCCAAATAGGCCTGCACGATATTCTCCCATTCGCCATTCTCGATTGCCCACTCAGTGGTCGGATATTGGGGTTCCTGCGCAACGGTCGTGGCAAATGCGGGAATGTCATCCCAATCATCGGCTTTGTAAGCGGGCATTTTGAGATCCTTCGTGGAAACTTGTTTATCGAACCATTTTTGTGGGACAAACCAGGGCACGTGAGGTCGCAGGAAACCAGCCATTAAAATAAACGGTTTGTCATGTTTCTCATTCAGGCGATTTACCGCCCAAGCTGCCGCGCGGTAGTCGGCTGTATCTTCATCCTTCTCAGGATAGGCCGCCCAGTCAGTACTTGTCTTTTCACTTTTCCATTTAAATCCTGGCTTAGGTCTTGGACCGAATGGTTCACGGTCGCCGGACATATCTACGCTGCCTTCCGGAACGTGATTGTGACAAATTTTTCC
>CALGUT010000576.1 GCA_937920335.1 uncultured Opitutales bacterium | reverse complement strand
ACTAACGATAATAATGGGCCTCTAGCCTCTTGCACTTGTTAGTTGAATCTGCGATCATTAATACCTCATATACAACAAATTAGGTAGATATATGCGTCTGGATATAAACTGATTTGTAATCAGTAGGTTGCGGGTTCGAGTCCCATCGCTGGCTCCACTTTTAAAAGCCTCCGCAGACATGCGGGGGCTTTTCTATGCGTTCTTGAAGCGGCTGCTTCAGTGTTGCCGGACGTCAGAGAAATGGATGATCGATTGAAGAGTTGGGCCCTATGTCTGCATATGAATAGCAGACTGTTATGGTTCCGTCGCTCTTTCCTGTCCTTTCGGCTTTGGATTGGAGTCTGCATTGAATGCAGCAGACCAAGTATTAAGCCACCAGAATATCGGTGTCTCTACGCCTTGAGGTTTAACTCGTTTGGGCAGTGGGCTAAGTAGACCATCTTTGATCGGGCGAGGAGAATGCCCGAAAGTACTAGATGCGAAGTAGACGACCTTTTCAGAGAGTGATTCCGCTTGAGAGACGATGTTGGGTACCATTTCCAAAAGACCTTCTCTTAGGATTTTGGAATTTTCATCAACAATGGATGGATCAAAGTCGTTGCCCTTCCACGGATCAGCCAATTTACTGATGGGTTCCCATTCTTCAAGCATGTCCATTTTGCCAATGATGAATGCCAACGGTGTATTCAATTTACCGAAACTAGGGAGTTGGTGTAGAGTGCGGACTCGGTTCTTGAGCTCCGATAACAGGAGTTCCTGATTTTCCATCGGGAAACGTCTTGTGAGCTGGGGATCCTTAGAACCCTTGAGAGCTCTTCTGAAAGTTGCATCTTTCGACGGGTCAAAGAGAAAGCACCACAGGTGAGAGTGGGCCACGTGGTGGGTTACCGGATTGGTGATACCGTCCATGTCAGGTTGATATTGTTCGCCCGCGTTATCGTAAAATGTAAGGCTCTGTGCGCGTCCTCGGTCTCCTTCTAATATAAAGGTGAAGGGCCTTGGTAACTGCGTTAATCGGCCATTGAGACTCGCTTTCGAATACAGGTGGCCGTCGAGGCTTGTCTTCGCTAGATAAGCATCTCGGGCGAACTCAGCGCTGAAAATGCGATGACGCATACTGTTCAACGGAGCGTTCCCAGTCGGATCAGGATCTTCCCAGTGGAGTCCCCATTTTGAAAACGCTTTTTTTTGTAGCTCATTCGTTAGTACAGAAAGAAAATAGCTTTTCCCCGCGCCCGGTGCGCCGAAGATTGAGATAAACGCCTGTGGAACCGTGCACAATCCGGGTATTACTCGAAGGCGACAGTGAGGACATGCGTACTCGAGGCAGGGCGTTCCTGTCGCATCCAATGGGAAATTTTGCTGATTAAATGACTTGGCCTTGAAACGAAGCATGTCCTCCTCTCCCAATAATGGGTCCCCTCGAAGGGATTCATGAACCGCAATATTGAGTAGCTCGTCCCTATAGATTGAACCCCAACAGTGGTGGCAGCGTGATTGCATAGAGGAATCCGTCCGTATGACGGGTTCTTCGGATTTTGCCACTTTTACTTGATGTTGAATAACGGGTTGTGCGACCGGCTCAGGCAGCTCCATTCCAAGGATCTGATCGACGTTAAACCCTGTGTACATCCCTTTGGGGACGTATTTTAACTTGCTGGGATCTTTGCCGTTTTCCATTACCCAGATTCGTAATTCTTCTCGGTCAAATGGTCCGTGAACGGCTCCGGTGGAAAACTCAAACACCATCCATTGATTCAGGTTGATTCCACTCAGCCAGACTTTTGGCTTCTTGGTAACGAAAAGGAGAAAGAATTCATCTCCAACCTGCAAGGTATGAACAGCTCCGTGTTCCAGATCCTCCCCGGTAGCTTTTTTCCCATCGACTAAGAACCGATCGTTTGGATTAGAAGGAATAACCTCCAATCCGTCTAAATTTCTTCTACAGGTTAAGATGGTGGCAGGTGGCTGGTCGGTTTTGAGATTCCATGTGTTAACGGTTCCGTAACCGATGGAGAATTGGCCTTTCCCAATAATCTTAGACTGGAGGGTCGTTACGTCGATGATAACGGTCGAGAGCCCTGAGAGTATGTTTTTTGTGCGTTCAAACATTGGTAAGAAAAGAATCCTTTTTGAGGTTATTTCGAATTCCGAGAAATAGTCTCTTCGAGTAAAGCCTAGTCCTTATTTCATGACTGAATAATTCAAACATGATTATCTGTTCAGAGCTTATCAAGCCATGATGTTTACCTGCCGAACTTTAATTTAGCGAATTCGCGCTTGGGAGATTATTGAGAATGAAATGTCTTTAGAAGGCTGTGCCTTTTTGGGCACGGTCAGTACACCCCGACTGTATCGCCGTTGTTTTGTCAATTTACCGGTTACAGAATGTCTTATGAAGACGGGAGATCTGTCAGGCCAGAATCCCTTTGATCAGATTTCCATGAACGTCGGTTAGTCTGAAATCACGGCCCTGAAATTTGTAGGTGAGTCGTTTGTGATCGATGCCCAAGAGGTGGAGCATCGTAGCATGCAGGTCGTGTACGGCGGTTGGGTTCTCTTCGGCATTGTATCCGAAGTCGTCGGTGGAGCCATAGGTGGTACCCCCTTTAATCCCACCGCCGGCGAGGAAGATTGAAAAGCCTTTTATGTGATGGTCGCGCCCGTCACCGCCTGCGCCTTGGCTCATGGGCGTACGGCCAAATTCGCCGCCCCAGATGATAAGCGTATCGTCGAGCATCCCTCGCATTTTCAGGTCTTTTATCAAGGACGCTGTGGGTTTATCGACCATGTCGGAGACCGTTTCAAAATTGCGCTTCAAGCCGCCATGGTGATCCCACCCGCGGTGGTAGAGTTGGATGAAACGTACGCCCCGTTCTGCCAGGCGGCGGGCCATGAGGCAGTTGGACGCATAGCTGCCATCGCCGGGCTCACAACCATACATATCGAGGATGGTTTGTGGTTCATTAGAAAAATCTGCCAGCTCTGGCACGGAAGCCTGCATTCGGTAAGCGAGCTCGTATTGTGCGATTCGCGTGGCGATTTCGGGATCGTGTCGATTCGACGCCAGGTGATTGTTCAGGCCGTTGATGGTTTCCACGAGATCGCCTTGGGATTCACGGCTGATTCCGTCCGGATTTCCAACGTAGTAAACGGGATCTCCCTTGGACTGGAGCTCAACCCCCTGGTGCTTACTCGGAAGGAATCCGTTGTGCCACTGACGGGCTGAAATTGGCTGTGCCTGGCCTCCGCCCTGAGAGGTAAGAACCACATAGCCGGGAAGATCCGATGACAGGCTACCCAGACCGTACATCGTCCAGGCTCCCATGCTCGGCCGGCCCGGAATGATCGATCCGGTGTTCATGAACGTGTGGGCTGGATCGTGGTTGATCTGTTCGGTATACATCGAGCGTACGACAGCGATTTCGTCTGCTAGCGTTGCGATCTGAGGAAAACGATCGCTGATTTCCATGCCGCTCTTTCCATACTTTGAAAATTTAAAAGCAGGTCCTTTTACCTTAAGCTCTGCTCCTTGCAACTGAGCGATCTGCTCTCCTGCCGTTACTGACTCGGGCATCGCCTGACCATGTTGGGCTGCCAAAACAGGTTTGTAGTCGAAGGTCTCCAGGTGGGACGGTCCGCCGGCCATGCAAAGGTGTATGATCCGTTTTACCTTGGCTGGGTGGTGCAACCCCTCAGTAGAAACACTACCAAAAGAATCTGGCGCTAACAGATCACCCAGGGCGACTGCGCCCAGACTCGATAACGATTGGCGGAGAAACGTGCGGCGATTAATATCAGTTACGTACTTGGAAAATGGTGACATGATTAGTATCGGGTAATCGTTTCGTGTAAGTTGAGTACGGCTCGGCTTAGGCTGGCGAGTGAAGCTAGTTCGATGGGGTCGTATTCTGAGTCGAATCGACTGAGTCCGATCAGGAGAAAGTCGTTGGCCTGATTGCTCTCCTGTTGGAAGCGGACACGTTCCCGTTCGAGAAAGTCTTTCAGGAATTGCATCTCCTCGGGAGAAGGAGATCGTGATAAGGCTCGTTTGTAAGCCTTAACAATCCTTGCCTCGTCAGTGGGTTCGGTCATCAATTGCTCGGCGAGCCCTTTTGCCGCTTCTACCTGGGTTGGGTCATTGAGAAGGTTCAATGCCTGAAGTGGCGTGTTTGATAAATCTCGTTTGACGGTGCATTCATCGCGGCTACTTGCGTCGAAGGCGGATAGCATGGGATGGAGGAAGGTCCGTTGCCAGTGCATGTAGATTCCTCTTCGAAATTGATTCGCATCGGTGTCGACCACGTATTCCCGTTTCGGAAAATTGAGGTTTCGGTAGTATCCGGCCGGTTGATAGGGTCGGGTACTCTTTCCCCCCATCTTTGTATTGAGCAAACCGCCAATCTTGAGTGCGTTGTCTCGAATGACCTCTGCGGGTAGTCGTCGGGGGCTTTGTCTCGCGAGTAAGCGGTTGTAGGGATCCAGCTCCAGCAGAGCGTCTGGTGCATCCGTCGATTGTTTGTAGGTTCGCGAAGTGATGATGGTTTTGACCACATGTTTGATATCCCAACCGGAATTCATGAAGTCCGCGGCAATCCAATCCAATAACTCGGGATAGGGTGGGTATTCACCTTGGAGTCCAAGGTCTTCGGACGCGCTTGATAACGGCGTCCCAAAATACATCGCCCAGATCCGGTTTACAAAGGTACGAGCCGTCAACGGGTTTTGTTGGTCGACGATCCAGTGTGCGAGATCCAGTCGATTGAGTCTTCGATTACTAGAGGATTCAATTGAGTTCGGTAGAAATCCTGGGCTCGCTGGGAGGACTGTTTCTCCACTTTCGTCCATCCAGTTCCCGCGCGGGAGAACCTTAACTTCACGAGGCGTGGCACTGATTGTCAGCGGTGTATAGCGATCTCCGTGTAGCTCTTGTTTTAGAGCATCGATCTCTGACCGTTGATTGGAGAAGCTTTGTGCGTGGTAAATGAAGAACTCCTCTTGCAGCTTTTCACGGCCTCGCTTGGAAGCGTTTCCGGTTAAAACTTGGGCCAATAGCTTTGTTCCGGCGTCACTCAGCGCGGCGTGCTGGGAACCGTTGCGTAAGGTGCGCAGTTTGAAGTTTCTGAAGCCTGCACCGTTTCCTTTGAGGGGAAGTAATGACACCAGTATTGCGCCTTTGGGAAGGTTGAGTGTATCACGGGATAATTGAATAGGGTGCCAGACGCCTTTATAAAGTAGAGGGGTAACTTGAATACGCCAGGGGGCATCAGTTTTTGCGTCTAGTTCGGTTTCAAAGTTGTCGCCGAAGAAGTAGGCACGTTTGTTCACTTCATCGTCAATTTTATAGCTAACTTCGAGGCCCAAGCTTCCTCTACCTCCGCCACCCGCAACACGGGCTTCGAAGTGTAGGGCAGCGATGTCTGGTAGTGAGAGAAGATTGTCGGGTAATACTATGTTGGCGGCGGTTGTCTTATCAAAATGCTCTGTGGTGTATTCGATTTCAGAGTACGAAGGAATATTCCGGTCCGCTAGTTCTGACTGCATGGCAAGCCAGTTCTCAAACTCCAAGCGTGCTCCGATCGATCCTTTTGCCAAGTTGGCTTCTTGTTTTCGGATGGCCGCTCTGATGAATTCCGCATTTTCATTAAATACATGATTGGGAACTGCTAATTCTGGTCCGAACCACCCTTCGTGTTGCATGGAATCAGTAAGGTAAGGTTCGATGGGTTCCTGGTAAGCACCGTCGCCTGTGTAGGCCCCTTTTTCTAGGATGTCGGCGAAGAAAGCTGCCATGCTGTAGAAGTCCTTCGTTGTGAATGGGTCAAACTTGTGATCGTGGCATTCAGCGCAGGCGAGTGTTGATCCGAGAAAGGTGGTGGCGGTCGTACGAACTCGTTCAGCCTGATATTTCTTTACGTATTCCTTGTCCTGGATTCCGCCCTCCCGGCTGAGTTGATTGATCCGGTTGTAGCTGCTGGCAACCAGTTGCTTGGTCGTCGGGTTGGGTAGCAGGTCACCGGCAATTTGTTCGATGGTAAATTGGTCGTAGGGTTTGTTGTTGTTAAACGATTCGATCACATAGTCACGGTAGGGAGTGGCATCGCGCTCCTGATCACCGTGATAGCCCACCGTATCGGCGTAGCGAACGGCATCGAGCCAGGGTATAGCCATTTTTTCGCCGTAGTGTTTCGAAGCCAGCAATCGCTCGACGAGTTTCTCGTAAGCCTTTGAACTTCGATCCTTAAGAAAGACATCTACTTCTTTAGGACTCGGTGGAAGACCTATAAGATCGAGGTAAACTCGCCGAATCAGCGTTTCCTTGCTCGCTTCTTTTGAGAAACTTAGGCCGCGCTGTTTCAGCTCGTTATTTACGATGTCGTCGATGCTTTTATAAGCAGGTTTTTCAACAGGTGTGTAGGACCAGTGGCTTTCGTATTCTGCCCCTTCAGCGATCCAACGTTTTAGTAATTGTTTCTCGGTCTCTGTCAGTGACTTGTTGGACCCAGGCTCAGGCATCACTTCGTCGGGATCATCGGAGAATATTCTGTGCAAGAGTTCGCCGTCTTCAGTATCGCCTGGTACAAAAGCGAATGCTTCAATCGCATCTTCGCGAATATCCAGGCGTAGATCGCCTTCGCGCTTGGCTTCATCGGGTCCATGGCAGAAGAAACAGTTATTCGACAGGATAGGGCGGATGTGCCGATTGAAATCAACCGTTTCTATTTCGTCTAGTGCAATCCCAGGGTCTGCTGCCTTCAATTCGAAGTAGCCGAGGATAGTCAAGCAGCTTGCAGTTAGTAGTAGATATAAATGCCTCATGGGGTAGTCGAGTGTTCGTTAGGAACTGTCTTTACCGCGAGTGTTCGACAATAGTATTGGTGCAGTCAATTCATTCAGGAAGCCACTCAAGTATTTTCCTGGAAACCAACTCATGTCCTAGGCGATTGGGATGGTTGGATTGTGAAAGCAGGTCGGTGATATTGCCTCCTTCATCGACGTGAGACTTGAAGGCTTCGAGGCTATCCACGAGGGCTACTTGATGGATCGTTGCCAGCTCACGGATTTGTTTGGCGTTTTGATTAAGGGGATCATCGGGATTCATCAAATCGGCTCTCGAATC
>CALGUT010000575.1 GCA_937920335.1 uncultured Opitutales bacterium | reverse complement strand
GGTTTTCTGGCCTACCGAGACGTTGGTGAACGGTGGGAAGAATGTAGATTTGATGGTGACCAATATTCTCGCGATGTCTGAAGAGCTGGCGCGAAAGCCAGAGATGCAGGGCGTTGTCGCCAAACTGATGACTATCCCGGAAGCTGTCTCATTATTTGAAGCGACGGAACCGAGGAAGGCTGTATACACCCATTTCGTAACCAAGGGTCTGGAGGGGCTTGATGGTGACGCATTTATAGAGCGGTTAACGAGGGAGTCCGGTTATTCTGGGGAGCTGTTTCTCGCCAAAGATGGCTGGTCGATAGACTTCCCGGCCCTAAATACTATCCCACCTCCAGACTTGGATTCGTTGCCTCAACTGGATCGGAAGAAGCACTATACGGACTAAGTTCAATCCACTGTTTAGGCTACCGTGTCCAGATCCGCATGCAGGAGAGGAAGTAATCTTCTAGGGCGGTTTCCTCCTTGAGGTTCACATTCAAGAGTCGGATGACTTCTTCAAGTTGTTGAATGCTATCTGTGAACTTAAGCGTAATATCGCCTTCTTTTTCGCCGCGCAGGTATGGGGCTGCTGTTTCACGGGTTTGATGTTCGATCTCCTTGAGAAGTTTTGCGCGAATGCCTTTGGCTGAGCCTTCGCGAGTCGCGTCTTTTTCTTCATCCGATAAATCTTCCGGAAGTTTTTTACGCTCTGTTGTCCAGTTCTCTGCGACCAAGGCGGCGAGTATCCCGTTGAACCGTGCTATGAGCCCATAGAGCATTATGAAGCTGGCCGTGATTTTTTCCTTATCCGATTTCATCTCCGTCATTCCATTGAGGAAACTCGAGTAATCGTCCAGCCATTGGTGCCAAGGTTCATTGTTGGTGGGTTCAAAGGGAGCGGGGATTCGGAAATTGAAGCAGCGACTGCGGATTGTATCCAAAAGTGAATACGGACGAGTGGTAATAAGAATTATAGAGGTGTCGAGGGGTGGCTCTTCAAGTGTTTTAAGGATGATGTTTGCACTGGCGGATTGCGCTGACGCACCCAAACGATCGGCTTCGTAGATGACGCTGACCTTGCGCTCACCCTGGTGCGGTGATTGTTGGATTTGACGAACGATCTCACGAGTATCCTCAGCCCGAATGGAACGAGCTTTCTTGGAGGGGCGTAGCGCGAAAAAGTCGGGGTGTTTTTCAACGCGGTCAAAGCGTTCATCCCCCAAAGAATTATCAACGGCGACGTTCAGTAATACTGAGGCTAAGCCTAGCGCAACTTCTTCCAGGAATGGGTAGTGATCTCCGTGCAACAGCATTGCATGGGGAAGCCGACCCTTGTCTATGGAGCGTTCGAGAACTTCCACAGGGTTGGTGTCCTTCAATGGCTCAGATAATACGGTCTTTAATCCCATCCCAAATTGCGGTTTCGACCGCTTCGATTGATTGATGACCGTCCACTACCAGAAATCGATCCTGATTGTCGGCGGCCAATTTCAGGTATCCGTTGCGGACGGCTCGGTAGAAGTCCATGTGTTCTTGTTCCATACGATCTGGTGGCTCGGTATTTCGCGACTGGATGCGCTGAAACCCTTCTTCGGGGTCCAAGTCGATCAGTATGGTCAGGTCGGGCAGGGTCGATGCGATTGCGACCTTGTTGATCTCATCCACATCCCTCGCATTGATTGCCCGGGCTACACCTTGATAAACAGTGGTTGAGTCAAGAAACCTATCGCAAATGACGATGTTACCTTTTTTGAGGCTGGGCAGAATCAACTCGTCGACGTGCTGAGCTCGACTGGCGGCAAACAGCAGCAATTCTGCTCGTGGAACCATGTTCTTTCCACTGTCCGCATGTTTCAATAGGTGCCGGATGTCCTCCCCCAAGGCGGTGCCACCAGGCTCGCGACTGACTATGACTTGGCGTCCAAGGCTTTCGAATTTAGCGGCTAGCTGCTGAATCTGGGTCGTCTTACCCGTTCCTTCGGAGCCTTCAAAGGTGATGAACAATCCCTGATTGGGGGCTGCCATTAATCGTTCCAGTTTTTGATGAAGCTCTGGACGTGATGGAGACTTGGGCTTTCTCCGGTGCGAACGTAGTGACCGCTAAAGCAAACGCCCACGGTCAAACAAGCGAGTGGTGGAAATCCCAAGAGTTGAGCCGTGGAGAATCCCGCATTGAAATGGTCGCCAGCACCGGTGGTGATCTTTGGTTTTTCGGTATAGGGCCCGGGAATCCAGCAGGTGTCATCTTTGGTTGCGCAAGCAGCAGATTCTTTAGGGTGAACTACTACGCAACCCAATGCGAGCTCACTGCGAATGAAACTTGCCATAGATTTTAGGCCCCCGGTGTCAGGCTCGATTTCGGATTGTCCGAGAATGCCGTAGACCTGTTTCGCTTCAGCCAGGTTGAGACCGAGGGTGACGTGACCGTAGTTTTGAAACCGGGAGATAGTTCTCAAGACAGTTTCGATTTCTCCTGCGGGTCGCTTGGCTGGATCTGCTAAATCGAAAAAGTAGTGCTTCATATCCCGTGGAGGGAGGTTCGGTATGACATTGTCTAACAGGTCACCGAGCAACTCAGTCATATTGGGGATCATGGTCCAGTTGACTATGCTGATGAGATCCTGACGGGAGAGCAGATCGAAAAACTCACCTTCTTTAACGCGGTTCAGTATACTGTCATAGTTGATAGCATCGAGTGAAGCCATGGTGCCTAGCATGATCTTTCCATCGGCGAATTCCAATGCGTGAGTAATTCCCGGGTCAACGACGGAAATAGCCTTTGTGTCGGCCGCAAATTTTTCGAAAACGGGGTGAATAGATTTTTCGCCCAGTGCGCCGATATATTGGGTATTCACTCCAGCATTGAGAAGCGCATTGGCCATGATCGGGCCGTTACCACCGAGTTTTTCGTAGTTCACGTAGAGCTCGATATTGGTGCTTTTTCCTGCGGCAGACAAAATGCGATTACCGAAAACGTCTATCGTTTCCATTCGTTCGAACTGCTCGCCTTGACCGAACCGTTTGTCTACAACGGAGGTTATTTTGTCTACGAAGCCATCAAATCCTACCAGTGCATTTTTCTGAGAGACTTCTGCGCCGTGTTTACTGAGGTGTTCGAGTGTTAGAGCTTTGTGATCCATAAATTGGTTAACTTTCGTCAAATCTTATTAGGTATGTCCAAGTAGTAAAAGGGAGAAGATGATTTGCAGGACCCAATTCTTAAAGAAAAAACTACTCCGCTCTTTGATTTTACCTTTGAAGCCTGCGCAGAATGCGTAGAAAGATAAGGGATCAACTAATCCTAAATCCGGTCTTCCCAACCGACTTATGCTTTTAATCCTCGCTCAATCTAACGAATCTGGGCTGTTAACCTATTTCTTTCAGTCCAACACTGCGGGTCAATTGATCATTCTCGCGCTAGGTGTTTTCAGCGCGCTTGCCTGGACGGTCATGATAGGAAAGGCTATGGAGCTTAAACAGCTTTATAAACTCAACATGCGGTTTGAGAAAACCTTGAACGAAACGCCGTCGCTCTTGGAGCTGGCCAGCAAAAAGGCGTTTAGTAATGCGATTCCGTATGCTGCTCTTGTTAAGGCAGCGACCGAATCCTACTTTCGAGCAGTTGAGTTGGATGCGGACCAGGGAAATGCGGTTTCACATGCGGAGAACGCTTTACAAAGGGCTGTGGCAAATCAGAGCCTGAATTACGAGCGCAAGATGGTGTTGCTCGCTTCTATTGTGACGGGGGCACCGTTTATGGGGCTCTTGGGAACTGTCTGGGGTGTGATGGATGCATTTGGGGCTATTGGTTTGGGAAGTAGTGCAAGTATTGCGAGCCTTGCTCCCGGTGTATCAGGTGCATTGCTAACAACGGTCGCGGGACTGCTGGTAGCCATACCATCTGTATTTGGCTATAATTTCTTGCTTTCGCTTACGAAAAAGCGGGTGATTGAGGTTGAGAATTTTGCCAGTGTTGTGGCAGATCGTATCGAATTAGAGGATACTGCGTCGCGTCGTTTTTAGGTATGGCCAGGAGTTTTCATAAAGCGAATCGCATGAGTGCATTGTCGGAGATTAATGTGACTCCAATGATTGATATGGCATTCGCATTGTTGATTATCTTTATGATCACGACCCCTCTGCTGGAGCAATCAATACAGGTGGACCTTCCTTTGGAGTCCGTGACGCGAACGCCTGCTTCGCCGGAAACCCGTTTTCAGGCTATTTCAATCGATAAGGAAGGCATTTATTATTGGACGCAGGAGCAGGTTACTTTTTCAGAATTGGAAAATCGTATCAAATTGATGGCCCAGCAGAATGATCCTCCGGTCATTCACTTGCGAGGTGACATGACCCTGCAGTATCAGAAGATAATCGATGTGATGGATTTGTTGAAACAAAACGAGCTATCGCGGATCAGTCTAGATACTCGAGTTAAGTAAGATGAGCTTGGATCCCACCACTAAGAAAGCAGCGTTGTTTTCAGGGCTTTTGCACCTGTCGACCTTGCTTTTTATGATTCTGGCGGTGGTGTTCACAAGCCTGTTTGCCAAGAAGGAAGAGCCTTATGTTTTCGAGATGGTTGCTTTACCTGAGTCCATGGACACCTTCCAACCAGAGTCGCTAGAGCCTGTTCCGGACCTGACATTGGATTTACCAGAATTCGAGCCCATTGAAATTCCTCAACCTGAGCCTGAGCCGGTCGTTGAGACACCCCCACCGCCTGAGCCGAAGCCACAACCAGAGGTAAAGCGGGAACCAGTGGTCCAGAAACCACCTCCCGTGCCTGTCGAGAAGCCGAAGCCGGTAGAGGAAAAGCCAAAGCCTGAGCCTGTGGTCGAAAAGCCGAAAATCATTAGCTATGAAGATTTTGTGAAGGAGCACGGCAAACCCGAAGCTCCGAAGGTTATGCCGAAGCCTAAGCCCAAACCGGCGCCGACCCGAAAGATAGATACCTCAAAGATTGAGAAGAGTCTGCGTCAGTCGATTATGAGTGTACCTGAGTTGTCGCTGACTACTCAGTCAACGACCGCTGATACCGATGCCATGAAACGTTGGCGCTCGATTCTAGCGGCAGCATTGGACCGGGAATGGAAAAAATCCAAGACCGAAGGAACTGCAGGGCGGAGCGTTCGAGTTTCGTTTTTTGTATCCGCTGGTGGGGCAATTTCCTCCGTGAAGATCGTGCAAGGCTCTGGCATGAGTGACCTGGATGCAATTGGGATCAATACCGTTCGAAGTCTCGGTAGCTTTCAGCCACCGCCCACAGGCCGCGGCGAAACGGTTACCGTATTATTGAAAGTAGAGTAGGGCTACTCGTTAATGGAGTCGGTGGATGACTCCGTGCCCAGCACCTCAATCTCGCCGATAATCACATTGGCATCAGGGTCCACACGGGGGACCTGTAATGTATCCAGATTCTTCCCGAATGAAGTTGAAGCTGCTAGATTCATGAAGTCGAGTGCTTCCGTGAAATTGGTGCCTCTGTTGAAGGTACTGTAACGGGTCGACCATACTTCTTTTAACTCCTTGTGTTCTCTGAGGTATTTCAAATCGAATGCGTTGAGGACTATGAAGTAGCGTTCTTCGGAGAGTTCATGGCGCAACCTTTCACGCTCGGTTCTGGAATGCCCTTTTCCGTAGAGTCCTTTTTCGAAACCGAGCATAGCTTGGTTGATGCCCATGTGGTAAGCACCGATACTCTGTGGTCCTGCGGTGTAAGCGGAGGCGTCGAAACTCTCCGTTTGGGCTCCAGTGGGTGATTCCTGACCCTCGGGAGGACCGATTCCCTGTGGAGCGCCCACGTCACCAGCATTGTTGTTTCCGAGGTCAGTGATGCCCATGACTTCCGTCATGTCTACATCAATACGAGTGGTTCCCCATGAAAGTAAGATCAGAAGATCGCCCACATCTTTAGTTTTAGCGGGATAAAATTTCGCTCTAGCCAAGTAGCCAGCTGTTGTCTCGGCCACTTCCATAAATGTCATATTCTCCAGTTTCAGATCTCGCTTCGTTCCACCATGATATTTCCCCTTTGCGAAATGGTAAGTCTGGTAAGGTTTATCTTTGGTTCTTTCGAGGTAGTCTTCATCGGCACTGGCATTTACGACAACCCGAACTGGTTTAGCGAAAAGGGTATTGCTGATTCCAGATGTTAGGGTAAGTGCGATAACGCCTGAAACTAAGTGTCTGAAAAGATGGAAAATCGGCATCGGTGCTAGTATCTGATACTTTCTGAGTTAGGAAAGAGAAATCCCCGAAGAGCTAAACCCCGAAAACGTATAGTGCACTTCGATTGTTGAAGCTAAACAGCAGGAGGGCAGATGCTCTGTAGAGTCTATCGGGGAGGATGGGTGGAGCCGAATGGGATAGTTCACAAGCGATGAGAATAGGCCGACATCGACGAGCTCTAACATGCCATTCAAGCGGGCAGGATTTATGGCTAATTGGGTTCGAATTTACTTGAAAAAGTGAACAAGCGTTCACTGCCATTTCTAATGGAATTTCGGATAATCTATGACGATAAAAACAAAAAATGGGTGCTGACCCCTAGCTCTAGTAATACGCTTCCGCACCCGCTCGTATTCACAGACCAAGATTTAGGTAAGGAGGTGGGATTGTATGGTGCCTTAAGCTATGGCGTTCACCGGGCCTTTGGTAATGCTGCAACGTTTCGCATAGAGACTACTTTTGATGAACCGTTGATACTGAGACTGGATGGTATTCAGGCCAAGGAAAAGAATCCATAGAAGTCGGGTAGTCAGCGTATGTCCTTGATGGAAATATAGCTAAATTCCTATCAGTCGGTTTGATCCTTATGTAGTGAAGCTGAGTACGAGTAAGGCTAAGGAGTAGAAGTATGAGAGAGGGAGTGGTGGAGCCAGACGGGATCGAACCGACGACCTCTTGCATGCCATGCAAGCGCTCTTCCAACTGAGCTATGGCCCCTAAAAGTAAGTGAAGGAAAGAAAGATAGGTTTTCTCTCAGGTCAACTTCAATTTAGTCCAATGGTCTATCTACTTTCCTGTGATTTCCTTCACGTAGTCAAAGAAGTCCTGTTTACGCTTATGATTGATGCCCCAGTCGACCGGCACGGATTGGTAGCCGATCTTGATGTCGCGTTCGTCCTTACGTCTAAAGTCGAAGAATCCCCAAGAAGCGTAGGATTCGATGGCGTATTTAAAGTTGTTGGCCTCGTTATTGTAGTCGTAGTGGTCATCTTCGTTAAAGACAATCGGTTGACCACGGTAACTCGGAAGCGCCTTGGTTTGTTTGACCATTTCTTTGATGAAGTCGGGTTCTTTAACGCCATTACCGTGGATAAGAATAAAGTCTGAGACAGCCGCAATAGGGTCATCTGGAATATATCGGCCTCCGAAACTCGTGCTGGTCAGGAGGCGGGCGCCGTTCTTTTCGATCGCTTTTACGCGATTGATGAGCTCGTGAACACGGCCTGGCTTTAATATTTCGTGGTCGTAAGCCTTGATGTTACTTTCATTGTTAATCTCTATCAGCACGTTGCGATATCCGTTATCGAGAATCCAATCGGTGGCGTTGTCTACAGCATTCAGTATGGCGGTCTCGTCTTTAAGGTTTTGGTCTTGTCCAAAATAGAAATAGCCAACGATTGGGACCATCTTCAATTCTTCAGCTTTATCTAGGATTCTACTCAGTCGATCCATATAAGCGGGCTTCAGTTCGCCCATTTCGGTGAAGGCTGTATTTTTCCAAGCCTTGTTGCCATAGCCGGTGGGACTTCCTCCCTGGAGGTTTATCGTAAATGAATTGAGGCCATACGAATTCCAAAGAGGCATTGCTGCAACAAATTCGTCGGTATTGCGATCAGGATCCCAGACGCCGGTATCCGGGTACTTAAAGAGTTCACGGGTTTCAGGATTTTCATCATCGAATACGCCTTGGACCATGCGGGAATTCATCAAGAGCCCTTCGATCTTGTTGCCCTTCCAATACCGTCCGGGATAGGTTGGAGTGCCGTCCACCAAGAACATATTGCCTTCGATACTAACGATGGGTCTTTGGACTTTTATGGATGTACTTTGGCAGGCGGTAAACGCTGTTATGAGTGAAGAACTGATGAAAAGAAGAAATAAGAAGTGTTTCATGGTTTTGGGTGGAGTCCGTTAAGCATTTTAACAGGTAAAGTTACAAGTCAATCAATAGGCTTTGAAATGATAAAGCGCTGTGCGACCAACCATAAAAGGGGAGGGACCGCGGCGCTCAGGAGGATGGCGAATTTAGGGTTTTCGATACCCGTCGACCCGATGTAGGCGAAGATGAATCCCAACGGTATGGATCCACAGGCAAGGGCTAAGGTAAACTTGGAAAAGGACATACGTGTGAGCCCCGCCATGCATGCTACTACTTCTGGTAAAAGTGGAAAGCATCGTGAGGCGGCAACAATCCAACCTCCGGTCTTTGCAAAAAGATTCATGCCGCGCTGATAGTCTTTTTCCCCGAGCAGTTTTCGAGCTGCGTTGGGTCCGATAAATCTGCAAACCGAATAAGCCACCATGCCCGATAGAAACGAACCGCCGCTTGCGATAAGTCCGCCTTGGATAGCTCCATATACATATCCTAATGCGGCCATCACAGCGGTGCCAGGAACTGGCAAAAGAAAATCAAGCATGAGTAGTGCGAAGCCAGCAAACCAAGCCCACTCTTCGTAATAGGTTAACCATTCGATCGCAGCTTCACTCGAGAATGCCTGTTCCATGCTGCCACCCCAAATCAAGAACGGGATGAGGAACAACAGGGCCAAACCTAGGAATATCCAAAGGAGTCTCATTGGGTCGCTTTATACAAATTATGTTTCGAAGATGGCTTTCTGTTTTGTGTCATGAAATAACTATGAGTAATTTCCTCACTAAATGCCAAAGCCAATTCCTGAACCTATCAACAAACAAGATCTTCCTGAGCTGGCACAAGCTTGCATGCGTTCTGCAAAATTCCCTTTTCTAGCGACAGTCGATGGGGACCAACCTCGTTTACGACCGGTATCGCCTGTGCGGATGGATGGGTTTACGGTATATATTGCGAATTTACGGCAATACGGAAAAACAAAGGAATTGGCCGGTAATCCGAAGGTCGAGATCTGCTACTTGGATAGCGGTCATGATCAGGTACGAATAACTGGGGAAGTCGAAATCGTTGATGATCCCGTATTATTGCAAGAGATCTGGGACGACAACCCTCTCTTGAAACACTACTTGGGGAAGCCTGATAATCCTGAATTGATCATCTACAAAGTTAGCCCTAATCAAGTCCGTTTTATGCGCGAATGGGCGCTGGAGTATTACGATATCGATCTCAGCTGAGAATACAGTTTTCCGCAGTGAGGAACGCACTGAAATGAAAGCTGATTTTTAATTCGCTCACTGAATTCTGGTTTCAGTGGTTTAATTAAGGCGATGTCTTCGACGAGTTCGTCAAAAAACGATGCTTTAATCGGCGGGTTCCATCGGGCATTTTGCCGCATTTCGATCAATTCGCATCTGAGGCTTAGGCAATCCGCCTTGAAAGTAGAAACGATTGGGTTTTGCTTCACCTTCTTGCAGAGCTTCTGTTGATCTGCATGTGCGAATGGTCCTTCCATATTCTCGACGACTCGTTCCATGTAGGTGTTTGTCGCAAAATCAATGTCTGTCTTTCGGAATGATACGAGTATCTTCCAGGCTTCAAATAGTGGACTATTAAGTTCCTGCTTGGAGATCCGTGTGGCAAGAAGGAGATTCTTTGAACTCCATTGTTCCAAGTCACGAGCGACGACGAGAAATCGTTGCAGTGAATTCAGTAGAACCAGCTTCTGGATGAGTGGGTCCTGAAACGGCGCCACATTTACCGGAATCTGCTTCAGAAAAATGTATAGACCTCGTTCAAAGTCTGAAACTCTTCGAAAGTAGGCGATACTCTGCCAAAGATTTTGAAATACCTGCCGGGTATAGCTGCGGATACGTTCTTCTTCGTGATAACCGGTTACTATGAGGAATTCAGTTACGAAATCCAGGTATTCTTCGGAAACAGACTTAAAAGCCTCAATATCTCCACGCGCTGCCTGGCGTAATTGTTTGCGGAGGTCGCCGCGTGAAGCGGAGTAAGTATGATTTTGTTTATGGATAGGAAGCCAGCCCATGGGTAGGGAGAATGGGTTGCGACGCTGGAGGAAATCTACTCGTCGTCTTTAATACGACGATCAAGTTCCTCTCGGCAGTCTTTCATCACTCTAAGCCAGATCTCGCGGATATCG
>CALGUT010000574.1 GCA_937920335.1 uncultured Opitutales bacterium | reverse complement strand
TAAAACGCGGATGAAAAGCCAACCCCAGTAAGCCGTTTTCCCCATTCGTAGTGACGGAGCGATTTGTTGATATGTTCAGAACATTTTCGGACTGTATGGTGTTCTGGGATAGGTCGGAGATAACCCGAATACGCCCACTCCGTTCGGCTACATATAGTTGATTCGTTTCTCCAGGCGGATTCGCAAAGGCAATCGGTGCGTTAAACTGGCTCCATGCCATTTCAAGCTCGTAGGATCCAGTCGGCAAAGAAGTAGGAAGCAACAGCGTGTCGTTGATCACCTGCTGGCCGCATAGACCACTTAAGCCTCCTACCCACAAAAACAAAAGGTAGATCCAACTTCTGGCACGAAGTTGGCTCCAACAAACTGCAATCGGAATTATGGATGCTAGAAGGAATCCCATATCAAATCAGATTTCATGCATACCCCCCTTCACACAATCGACAATTTCAACAAGAAGGATTTTTTACAAACAAGACCTTGATCCGTTTAAACGCCTAACCGTTAGAACCCGCCTACTAATTTTCATCGAACTATGGACACATTAAACAAAACACTATTCGGCGAAAATGAACTATGGCGGATATTGATCTTGGCCGGATTGATACTTACCGCGTTTATCGGAGGTAAGATCCTGAAGTTTTTTTTCAAACGAAGTTCCAAAAAATTTGAAGCCAAGGGATGGTCGATAATTTCCTGCTTGATGGATGAAATCGCTGAGTTCGTTACACTCATCCTGATCACCCTGGCATTCATTTTCGGATTGAAGGTTCTGATTCTCGGAGAATCTGGCCGGGCGTTTTTTGAGACCTTGAGCGAGATCCTTGGTGCATTGGCGATTGGCTATGCCATATTTAATCTGATAAACGTTCCTTCACGGTGGTTCGAAATCAAGACCGCGAAAACCGAAACGAAACTTGACGACATGCTGGTCCCCTTGGTCCGACGAAGTTTGAAGTTTACCGTCATCATTTTGCTATTCGTTCAGATCGTCGAAATATTAAGCGACAAACCCATCACCTCGATCATCGCAGGCCTCGGTATTGGCGGTCTGGCAATTGCCCTGGCCGGACAGGAGTCTATTAGAAACTTCTTTGGATCAATTATGATTCTGGCAGATCGGCCTTTTGATGTCGGAGATCGAATCGTGGTCGATGGTCACGACGGACCAGTCGTGGAAGTCGGGCTCCGATCCACTAAGGTAGAAACATTGGAAGGTCATTTAGTTACTATTCCTAACGGTCGACTGGCCGATATGAGTATTCAAAACATCGGTAGGCGCCCCTTTATCCGAAGGATCGTAAACATAGGCCTTCCATTCGATATTGAACCTTCGAAAATTGATACGGCCCTTGAAATCCTCCGAACACTGCTAAAAGAACACAAGGGGTTCCAGGATCCTTTTGAACCACGGGTTTACTTAAACGACATCAAAGACGATCGCTTCAACATCATCGTTATCTATTGGTTTCACCCTCCAGCATACTGGGATTTCCTGGAGTTTGGCGAATGGTTCAATAAAGAAGTACATCTGCAGTTTACAGAGGCGAATATCCCCTTTGGTTATCCATCGCAGCGAATACATTTGGCAGACTCAAGCCCCATGGACCGGGATAGTCACCATTAGGCTCTACCAATAAATCATCAACTATGGCGCAATAAATTTGTTTTAGAGGTTTCGCAATTATGACAAAATTTTCATTTTAAAGCTGTAACCACCCAGTTGCCTTGAAGGTTCTCTTTGTATCAAAGATTCACTAAACAAAGGACCAGCCATATGAAAACCCAGATCACTTGCATATTATTCCTCGTAACGACTGTTTCGATCGCACACGGACAACCGAGACCGCGCGGCATGCAAGCCATTGATCTTCCCGAAAGCCAAGTGACCATCACTCAAAATGGAGATAAACGAATCATCGAATCGAACGGAATCCCGAACCATGCCCCTGGCGAGTTTCCCACTAATGGAAATCCCAATGCGGTCCGACCGTTGGCCTACCACTTCGAGGTTCCCTTGGAACCTGAGGAAGCGGAGAAGGAAACGGCGGTAGAACGGCAACCTTTTGGAGTTGCGATCAATGGAATACCTTTTGATCCCGGCACCGCCGAATACTGGCGAGGTAATCAAAACTCTGGCTGGCGCTACGATGCCCTTTCAGGAAACATCAACCTGGGCATAGACCATAGTAATGGTCACGTGCAACCAACCGGTGCCTATCACTACCATGGCATCCCCAACGGACTTGTTGATACGCTGGACGACTCTAAAGGCATGATCCTTGTCGGCTATGCCGCCGATGGTTTTCCTATATATTCAGAATACGGGTACAAAGATCCTATGGACGCAGATAGTGAACTTATCAAAGCCAAGCCCGGTTACGTCTTAAAGTCCGGGGAACGCCCCAATGGTCCATTGGGTGACTACGATGGCACCTTCGTTCAGGATTTCATCCACGACAGATCGGCGGGCGATCTCGACGAACACAACGGTCGCTTCGGCGTGACTCCGGAATACCCAGAGGGGATCTACCACTACTACCTGACGAATACCTACCCGTTCATCCCGCGGTCCTATAAGGGAACTCCAGATCCGAGTTTCGACCGCCGGAATCAACATGGAAGAGTCCGCGGAATTAGACCCTAGTCAAATTGACATTTCCAAGACAACGAAGCCCGATCATTGATAACTGGGCTTCGTTGTCTTGACTAACAGAGAATCTATGCCGTTACCGGTTCTGCTGCCTGCAATTCGTGAACTGCTTCAGTAGTGAGGCACTGACCTCCGATTCCCCAGTCTCCGCTTTGCACTTCTTCTACGCAGACCCAGGTAACTCCGCGCATGGTTTCTCCTTCGATTGCCACCATAGTGTCGGTGATCTTTTCGATCATTTCCTGCTTTTGAGCTGGCGTGAATACGTTTTCGATTAGTTTTACATTGATGAGTGGCATAATGTTTTTCCTTTTTTGATGGTTACTAATTTAAGTGGTTGAGGCGTTGGCCTCGCTTGTTAGTGCAACTCTATCAGGAAATCCCCCTCTCAACTAGTGCTTGAAGTGTAGC
>CALGUT010000573.1 GCA_937920335.1 uncultured Opitutales bacterium | reverse complement strand
CTCAGGGAGGTTGGCTTGTCAACGGCGAGAATATCATTCTAAACAACATTCAAATACGTCGTAAGCCCGGTGCCGGAGATGGAATCCTCCAAAATGGATTGGACTTCAAAAACACTAAGGGTCTAACCCTCAAAGACGTTACCATCGACAACGTTGAAATCGGTTCAGCTTTACGTCTCGAAAATGTTACAGACCTGGAACTTGATGGATTTAAGTCCTCCGGAGTTCCAGCAGATTCACCAGACATCAATCTGATCAATGTCCGTGGAGCGTACATTCACGAAAGTCGTGGAAAACCGAATACAACCTTTGCACACGTTTATGGAAAACTCACGCAGGACATTCGCTATGCCGGAAACGATCTCAACGGAGCCCGTATTGAGGTAAATAGCGACGTCGCTCTGAGCGCGATCAAAACCATCCGCGCAACGGTTTCAGGTTTTGAGATCCCCGACGCCGTTGAAGTAAACAAACACTATCTCGTTCAGGCCAGTGTCCACAGCGAAGATTTCGTTCCCGGACTATTCCCCATTTCACTTAAAGTCGACGGCGTCACAGAGGCTATCCGTTGGCTCTGGCTCGAAGCCGGTGAAACCAAAACGGAGTCGATCATCGGCCCCAAGCTATTTGCCTCAAGGACCTACAGAATCGCTCTAAACGACCTACCACCAAGATCAGTTAAATTGAAACCGCTTCCGGCAAATTTTGAAGTTGTGTCCGCCAATCTACCTCGTTGGAACCGCATTCTAAAATCAGGCAGCCAAGGCCTTATAACGGCTTCGATTCAGAACACAGGTAGCTACAGTGGAAGCCATAAACTGACGCTAACAGCAGGCAATGAGGCTTTGTTTCAAAAAACACTGACGCTGAAGGCAGGCGAAGTATCCATAGAAGAAATACCCTTCAAGATCTCGAAACCTGGTATCCACACCCTTGATCTGGACGGGCAATGGACCGCTACTTCAAAAGTCTACACTGAGGCTCTCGATTCCCAATTCCTAAACTACACCTTCGACGATATTGACGGCGACTTGCTGGCTGATGAGTCAGGCCTCGACCACGTAGCCTTATTAAAATCCAATCCTAATGGCTCTGTTCCTTTACAGGTAGACGGAATCATCGGGAAGGCTCTGAAGTTCAACGGGGAATCCGCCTTCGTTGAAATCCCACAGCTTCTATTAAAGTTCCCAATGACGTTGTCCCTTTGGGTGAAGTCGGGAGAACTCACGCCGTCCAGCACCGCCGGCCGTCAAATGATTCTCTATGCCAGTATCCCTAACGGAAACGACGGTTACGGCCCAGAACCCGAGATCCACCTCATGCGTGCAACCGGCGAAACCTTTTCATTCTGGACGAACGAAGCCGACCAACGTCTCGACATACGCTACCCTATTGAAGATAAAAACGCCTGGACCCACCTCACCGTTGTCTACGACGAGATCTCTCGACTCTACATCAATGGCCAGGAAGTCACATCTCAGTCTGGCATTAAGCCGCCTACAATCGATGACTATGCAGACCGCATATACATCGGACGCCCAAACGTGGATTACCTTCGTTACTTTAATGGGGCCATCGATGAACTGCAATTCTTCAATGAAGCACTGACCACAAAGCAAGTTGCCAGCCTATTTGAAGAGTACTGCAAATAGTTCATTAGCCCGAAACCTCAGACTTACGAGAGACAGTCGCTATTTCACCACCGGTATCCGGTTGTTTTCCGGCACCGATCTGCCAACGCCAGTAAGCGCCGAACCCACGCCTCATATCATCCAAAATGAGCGTGTTCACGGGAATCAGAATCAAAGTGATAAAGGTCGCGAAAAGCACTCCCCATCCTAACGAAATGGCCATCGGAGTCATGAACTTCGCTTGAGGGCTCTGTTCGAACATCAAAGGCAATAATCCCGCGAACGTCGTTAAAGAGGTCAGCAAGATCGGACGAAAACGGCGCACTCCGGCGCTGCGTACTGCTTCTTGTAAGCTATCCCCTGCTTCGACGCGTGCATTGATCGTATGCACGAGTACGAGACTATCATTCACCACTACACCCGATAGTGCCAGAAAGCCCAATCGCGACATCACATTAACCGTTACGTTGTCATCCCACAGAGCCCCCAGGATCCAATCCATAATCGCATGACCGAGTATGGCACCCACGATTCCGAACGGAATTACTGTCATCACAATAAGCGGCTTTGTATAACTCCTAAATGGAATCGCCAGGAGTATGTAGACGCCCACGATAACAATGATAGTGCTAAACCGTATATTGCGATTATCCTCCTCCACTTGCTTCGCATTACCTGACTTCACATAATTCATGCCGATATAGTTTCCCACCAAATCACCGATGTAGTTCGTTTCAATATCCGTCACGATTGCGTCTGAATCGATCGTATCCGAATCCACTGCCGCAGACACCGTCAGCTGGCGTTTCCGGTCGACACGAAAAATGGATGGCAGACTCTGCCCGAGTTTTATCTCAGCAACCGACGTAAAAGGCACTTCGGTCCCATCAGGAGTCCGGATCATCATGGTATCCAGGGTAGCCAGAGATTTTCTCTGCGCTTCGGGATAACGCACCATCACACGCACATCATCTCGTCCCCGCTGGATGCGTTGTGCCTCTGCTCCGAAAAAGGCCTGTCGCACCTGACGTGCAAGATCATTGGCCGCAATCCCCAAGTATTCAGCTTCGGGCTTTAACATCAGTTCGAACTCGGACTTGGCCCTCTCAAAAGAATCAGTGATCTCATTCAATCCATCATACTCGGCCAGTTTATCCTGTAATCGTGCTGATGCTTCACGCAGGTCGTCAAAACTCGGACTCGTCAATCTCAGAGAAATGTCACCGCCCCCGCCGCGATAAAACCCAAGAGACAATCGCTCTGCCCCGGGAATATCACCGATCCGCTGGCGCAGTGCCCCCGTCGCCTGCATACTTCCATAAAGTTCTCCATGCTCTTCCTGTGGGGCCAGTTCAATAACCAGTTCCCCGAGCTCAGCGACTCCAACGGCTCGTGTGCCCCAGCTAGACCCCATTGGTTGACCTCCCGATGTGGCAAAAATATTGCGTATAATGTCCTTCCCATACTGCTCATTCACCTCGTCTTTATAGGCCAAAGCGATTTCCTCCATCCGTCGAACATGCCCATCGGTAACCTCAAACGGAGTCCCTGAGGGCATCGTCAATCGAACAGTGACTTGATCATTCGGAATCCGTGGAAAGAAACTGGATTCGATGCGGTTCGTTTGAACCATGCTCCACACAATCGCCAGAACGCTGGCAAATATGGTGAAAGTCAGGTAACGACGGTTCAATGCATGGTTTAATACTGGTTTGTAGTATTTCACCACGCTACGCTCTAATCCGTCTGCGATTCCCCGTTGAATCCTGAGAAAGAAATTAAGCTTCCGCTTTTCGCCCATATGATGGCCGATATTCTTCAAGTGCTTTAAGTGAGCAGGGAGTATCAGCTTCGACTCGATGAGGGAAAAAATCAGAACAGGCAACACGACGAAGGCTATCTGCTTTAGATTATTACCAATCCAGCCAGTCATTGCCTGGAGTGGATAAAAAGCGATGATCGTTGTAAGCACTCCGAACGTCACGGGGATAGCAACTTCCTGCGTTCCCTTGATCGCTGCATCTAGCGAATTCTCGCCATTTTGCATGTGCTTGAACACATTTTCGCCCGTAACGATGGCATCATCCACCACAATCCCCAACACGAGGATAAATGCGAAAAGCGTGCTCATGTTCAGCGATACGTCCCACAAATAGAGGAGTATAAACGACCCCGAGAACGCCACTGGGATTCCCAGAGCAACCCAGATC
>CALGUT010000572.1 GCA_937920335.1 uncultured Opitutales bacterium | reverse complement strand
CCCTAGATACAACTGATATGTCACGTTCATTTACCTCACCCTCCGAAATTACGCGCCGTCACTTTTTAAAAGGACTGGGAGCGGCCGTTGCCCTTCCTGCGTTTCATTCGCTACTCCCCAGCCAATTATCAGCATCGGATTCCATCAGACAAGCGGCGACAACCGCTACGGGCGCACCCCTCAGAACCGCTTTTGTCACCTTCCCCAACGGCGCAATACCGACCCAATGGTGGCCGGAAGGCAGCACTAACGAATTTACCTTTAGCCAGACCCTCAAACCACTGGAATCACTCAAGCATTCTGTCCAGGTCATGGAAGGGTTGGATCACCTCAATGCCAATCCCGGTAAAGACGGTGCCGGTGACCACGCACGCGGAAACGGAGTGTTTCTCACCGGCGTCCGCTTGAACAAAAGCGCCACTGACGTTCGTGCCGGTGTTTCCATCGACCAGGCGATTGCCAGAGCGGTCGGAGGCAAAACTCGTTTCCCTTCAATAGAACTGAGCGGCGATACGAACCGCCCCTCAGGCAGCTGTGATTCTGGTTACTCCTGCGCCTACCAATACAATATCTCGTGGAAGTCTCCGACTACACCGATGACGCCTGAAGCCAACCCAAGAAAGGTCTTTGAGCGGTTGTTCGGAGAAGGCTCTCACGGCGAAAGATCTATCAATGCGCAACGCCGCATGGCCAATCGCAGATCTATCCTCGACTTCGTCATGGACGATGCTCAACGCATGCAAAAGCGACTGGGCCGGCAGGATCAGGATAAAATGGATCAATACCTGACCGGTGTCCGGGAAATCGAATCCCGTATTGAACGTATGGAAAAAATGGGGCCAAACGTGGACCCGAATCACCCTACTCCCGAAGGAATTCCAATTAGCCATGGCGAGCACCTTGAGCTGATGTTCGAGATGATGATTCTCGCATTTCAAACCGACTCCACGCGGATCGGAACCATGATGATGGCCCACGACGGCGATAACCGTGCTCATGATGAAATTGGAATCAGCGAAGGGCACCATGAACTCACCCATCACAAAAACAACCAGGACCGTATCGATAAAGTTGCCAAAATCGATCAGTGGTACGTAGAGCAATTCGCTTCGTTCCTAAATCGTCTCGATCAAATCGAAGACGTCGATGGAAACTCCATGCTGCACAATTCGATGATCGTGTACGGAAGCGGAAATGCCGATGGAAACCGTCACACTCACCACAACCTTCCAATCATCCTTGCCGGAAATGGTGGCGGTGAATTAAGAACCGGACGTTATATGAAGAACGGATCAACTCCGGTCTCCAACCTTTTCCTCGAAATGGCTCACAAAATGGGAGCGCATGATCTAAGGACATTCGGAGATTCAACTGGCCGACTCACAACCATATAAGGACTACTAATTATGGCCGCTCTCGAACTCACGTTGAAAGAAGGTGACAAAGCCCCTGACTTTTCCGCAGCAACCAACGGTGGAAATACGGTTGAACTTGGCGACTATAGAGGGAAACATGTCATCCTGTATTTTTACCCGAAGGACGATACTCCCGGCTGTACCAAAGAAGCCTGCGGGTTTCGAGATAGCTGGAAGGACTTTGAAGATAAAGGAGCGGATATCCTGGGAGTAAGCGTCGATTCTGTTAAGAAGCACGATAAGTTTGTAGAGAAGTACTCGCTTCCTTTCACCCTCCTGGCTGATGAGGATAAAAAAATCGTTCAGGACTATGGTGTTTGGGGTCTCAAAAAGTTCATGGGACGGGAATATATGGGAATTTATCGGGTTACTTTTTTGATCGGCCCGGACGGCGTAATCAAAAAGATCTGGCCGAAAGTAAAACCCGACTTGCACGCCGCTGAAGTATTGGCAGCAATCGACTAATCAAGCTTCATTGTGTATTGAGCGAATCTCCCAAGATTCCTTGTTAAAACAGCGTTAATCGGGCGTTCGCATCGCCCTCTAGTATTTAAGGTTACTGTTATGAGACTCAAGGTTGAGACACTATCCTCATTCCTTAACTCAAACATCCTTAAATACTTTGAAACTCGAAGTCCAATGGCTCGCGTATCTCGCGACTCAAGCAGGAGTTCTCGACTCCGCTAAATGCCAGGTTCTAAAGCACGCTTTAGGTCCGGAATCGGATGCACTTGCTTTCGGAGAAAAGCTCATCGATCTGGGCTACTGCACGGATGTTGATACGCTTCAGAACTTGATCGATGACGCATTTGCTAAGAGTGTAGGCAACATACCCGTACCCAGCAACCCGTTTGATATCCTTCAAGCAAACTCCCGCCGCACCTTCGGTCGCAGAAATCTTGATACTGCGAGTTCACTCAGTCATTCGGCGCCACCAGAAACCAATGCCTCCCCAGCAAGAGCGATTCCCAGTGTTTCATCTGAACGAAGCTGGAAACCATCCATAAATAGGTCTAGCTATTCAAATCCATCCTTTTCATCTAGTTCGCAAGCACCCGCGAGCACGATACGAGATAGTGCCCCTGCGCCCTCTATCGAAGAAACCAATATCCCTTCCCTTCGCCCAGGCCCGGTCCAGCATGCAC
>CALGUT010000571.1 GCA_937920335.1 uncultured Opitutales bacterium | reverse complement strand
ACTCCGGGATGACAGGAATACCGTTTGGGAAGTCGGGACTCCACCAGGAGTGGTTCCAGAACACGAAAGCGCCCTGATCGTTGGCCGCTTGGACTGCGTTTTGCGCAGGCCACGCATTGGCGAGATCGCGGTATTCGGTGGGTGAGTAGGGAGTATCGGAAGCCGGTACCGAGTATAGTTTGTTCGCGTCTTGGATAAACACCGCGTTCATATGACTGGCCGGAGCCGAGCGAGTAATTTCTGCGCCAGGAATTACCATGAGATCTGTGCCTGCAGCAGCAGCAGCTGCCTCATTATAGGATCGGTTTCTATCGGTGTGGGGTATGTCTTCGAGGTGGGGCTGATATTCGAGGTGCTCTGTGACCGCCATGGCATCCAGTCCATCCCTCAAGGCTTCCCCCACACGGATCCGGGGCCATACGTGCCCATCGGAAAATACCGAGTGGGTATGGGGATCAAAGACAAGGGTCTTATAGTCTGCGGTATCTGGAAACGTAATCTCACGAGCGACGTCTTCCGGGGGGCGGGATGCCTTACCGTGACTGAAGGCAGAATGGGTGAGAAGACAGGTAAGGGCGAAGAAAAGAGCAAAGAATTTCATGTATGATTTTGATGTGGTGAATTACCCGATTGTGATCGAATTAGGGTAACTATCTCAAAAATCCGATCAGGAAACAAGTTCCGTAATGTGCCAGTTTCGTAACTATAGACCTTTGCCATTGAACGATTGTGGAATAGAAGAGATACTTTTCGCTATGAAACCCAAGGCACCGCACCCGATCAGTAGAAGAACCGCATTGAAGTCATTAGCGGTGTCAGGTGCTGCTGGGGTAGTTTGTTCCTCTGTGAAAGCTCAATCTATAAGGGAGGATACCAAGGCAAAAATTTTAGGTTATGTGGAAAGTCTCGCCAGGCCAGATGGCGGCTACGCATGGTATGGGCAGCAGGTTTCGCATCTGACTCCAACGATGTTTGTAGCAGGCTGTTATCGTCTGCTCGACGAACAACCTCTGAGGAAAGAGAAGCTGATTAAATTTGTGTGGGAGAATCATCCTCAGCAAGTGTGGGGGTTATCGGAGCGCCGGTTTATTTTTGATTACCACCATATACAAGCGCTCGCCTGGCTCGGTGAGGATCTAAGTGCATTGAGGACATCGGTGGCATCGCTGAAGGAACCGCGGGTCTACAATAAGCGTTACGAGCTAAACGGACACCCCTATTTTCAAGCTGAGGTTAAGCACTTTTTATCTCGAAAATTACTCGGATTACCGCCGCCGGCCCAGCCGTTTGTAGATTATTTAGACACCCGTCGCAGAGCAAACGGTAGTTTTAATACAACGCTTGCGCAGGAAGGGGGAGACGGGAACATTCTCAACACCTGGTGGGGGTTAGAGGCGCTGGAAATATTGGGACGTGCGAAGGAGAATCAGGCTTCAACCATTCAGTGGTTGAAGGCGTGTCAGCTTTCGAGTGGAGGATTTACTCACCAGCCAGATCCGGAATTGGGAGGTTTGGACGATGTCGCCTATACGTGGGCAGGCCTCAAAGCCCTTCAGTTGCTTGGTAGCAGTCCTGAGGATTCGGAGGCTTGTATTGAGTATTTGAATGCGTTGGCAAATGACGACGGGGGGTTCGCGGATCGACCGGGTTGGCTGAGTAATCCCATGGCTACTTTCTATGCGCTCGAATCTCTTTCGATTTTGAACGGATTGAAATTGAGTGGGATCCGTAAGCGAATGAAGACATCGAAGAAGAAACTGCCTTCTGGTCTCAACGTATACTCCATGCAAATAGAATCTCACGGACGAGGAAGTCCGACCGAAACGGTGGA
>CALGUT010000570.1 GCA_937920335.1 uncultured Opitutales bacterium | reverse complement strand
GGAATGGCGATTGGTGTCCTGTTTGGGAATATTTACTATTCGTGGCAGGCACGGACACTCACGCGTAAAACAGGGAAGGACTACTGTGCGATCCCTTATGGTATCAACTTACTACCTATTTTCTTTTACACGTTCTATGTAATGGTTCCGGCCCAGCAAATCGCATTGGCTGCGGGTGCTGATAAAATCGAGGCTGACAAGATTGCCTGGATGGCAGGGATACTGGCGTGCTTTGGCTCAGGGTTGATCGAGCTAGTGGGTTCGTATTTCGCGCCCATGCTGAAGAAGATTACACCACGTGCGGCATTACTCTCTGCTTTGGCGGCCATTGGTTTATTCTTTATCGCGGCAGATTATACCTTTCGAGCCTATGCATTTCCAGCCGTTGGCCTTCCCACGTTTTTTCTGACATTGTATCTACTTTATGGATCTTTGAAAATGCGATGGAACCTGCCCGCTGGCTTGATCGTTCTGGTGGTCGGGATTTCGATTTGCTGGATTACTTACTGGATAGGTCTACCGAGTCCGGTTGCGAATTTGCAGCAATCAACACTCGCTTTGGGTATCTATGTGCCGTTGCCCTATGGACTGGAAGCGCTGCTTGAATTTAAACAAATGGTGGCGTTTGCAGCTGTGATAATACCGATGGGGCTTATAAACCTGTTGGGATCGTTGCAGTGTATGGAATCAGCTTCCGCGGCAGGAGATGAATTCCCCATCAAGCCAACTCTGGCGGTTAACGGAATCGGAACGATTATTGCCGGAGTTTTTGGATCTCCATACCCGACGACCATATTTATTGGTCACTCGGGATGGAAATCGTTGGGGGCTGGATCGTCCTATTCGCTTATGAACGGCATAGCGATCGCGTTGCTCTGTGTCACCGGCACCTTGGGCTTCCTTTCTGAATACGTCCCTATCGAGGCCGGGATGGCCATTTTGATCTGGATTGGCTTCAATATCAGTTCTCAGGCTTTTCAAGTCGTGCCCAAGGCGCATGCGCCTGCGATTATTGCCGGACTCATTCCTGGAATGGGTGCTTTTGTAGCCCTGATTGTGAAACGGGTTCTCGGAGCAACGGGCTATGGAACGGCTGAAAAGCCATACACAACGGATCTCCTGGATACACTGGCCCGTGAAGGCAGTCTGTTCGCGAAAGGGATCTTTGCCCTCGAGCAAGGCTGGCTCTATGCGTCGGTAGTACTCGCTACTATAACCGTAGCTATTATTGAGAAACGCTTTAGCAGCATGATCACCTGGCTAGCGATCGGAGGGGGTCTGGCTTGCCTCGGAATCGTTCACAATTTCAAGGTACTGGATAATGATATCACGACTCAATTGGGCCCTGCCTGGGACTGGATCTTAGGCTATGCGCTTACCCTGGTCGTCATTGTGGTTGTGCGCTTCTGTCTTGTCTTAGGGCATGAGGAGAGAAAGCTCTCAGAAGACTAGCGCTCATATAGAGCTTAGAAGTACTTAATTATGCCATTTGTAAGACTATCAGGAACTGTAAAAGGGGTCGACGATCCGAATCGCGAGGTGCGTGCGCGCATGCTCTACATGCTCTTTGCTGCAGGTTGGGATATTTATAACTCGAACGGAGACCAACGCATTTCGCTATCAAATATCGAAAAAAAGATCACTGAGTCTCAGGCCTTTATGTTTATGCCTGGGGCTACGATTGAAGACCTGTTTAAGGCAGTTTCAATATTTGTAGGATATCAGACGATGGATAAACACCTGTTTGGAAAACCTACGGTGATTCTCAACTCTGGTAAGTCCTGGGACGGCTTGTTTCGACTGCTCGATAAACTACAGGCTCAAGGAACGATCAAGCAGAACTATCGTGACTACCTGCTCCATGTGAATTCTCCTGAAACAGCGTTGGAGGCCTTGGAGAGAGCGAGTAAGGAAGGAATACCTGATGTGGGTCGCGAAAAGATCACCAGCGCAATCGGTGAGTCCTTTGAAACGCCAAAGCCCGCCGAGCTAATTGGAAGTGCCTGTGTATTTTGCTCAGCCAGCATAGAAGATCCCGCGTATCTAGAAGCAGGTTACACCATGGGTCGCTTGCTTGCCGAAAAGAATATTGGCTGCGTCTCTGGTGCCGGGACAACCGGAATCATGGGCGCCGTTGTGAAAGGTTCCGTAGAGGCAAACGGTTGGACCAGCGGTTCAAATGTCCCCCATATCATCGAACTGGAGGGTTTACCCGAAGGGTTGTCGAGCTTCTGGTTGCGACCCGACATCTATACCCGGATGGAAGTGATGATCGAAGAATCTGATGCCTTTATTATTTTTCCGGGGGGAGCAGGAACGGTTCAGGAGATGTTGGCGCTCCTTATCTTCAAGCAAATGGATAGTCCCATGATGCGGGGGAAACCAGTGATCATTTACAATCGACCGATTGATGATGCCGGTCATGGGTTTTGGGATGGCTTGGTTGAGCTTCTGGAACCATGGGCTGAGCAAGCGCTTTTTGAGGTCATCGGCGATCTTGACGCTATCGCGGTTCGCGTCGAGTACGCGCTAAAGAAATCATAGCATGAATAAACGACTTACTCTTAAAGATTCGGAGATCGCTTATCAGGAACGTGGAGGAAAGGGCCCACCGTTACTGTTACTGCATGGCTTGACCGGTAACCAGTCTTCCTGGGATTGCGTAACCGAGTATCTGAAAGAACATTACACGGTCTTTAGCCTTGATCATCGAGGACATGGTGACTCGTCCCACACTCCCGGCGATTACACCGTTGAATCAGTGGCAGGGGACTCAGCGGAATTTATTGAAAAGATTATTGGAGAGGCTGCATTCGTATGGGGACATTCCATGGGCGGTGTCGTAACGTTTGGGCTAACATCCGAACACCCGGAATTAGTGAGATCGATTGCTCTGGAAGATCCACCGCTCAATGCCGGCATTACCGGAGATGAAAGTAGGGCGCTGTTTCAGTATTGGTATGAGATTGGTTTATCCCGGTTATCGATAGACGAAATGGTGACTGATATGTCTGAGAAAATGGGGGTCGATGACCTTGACGGATTGAGAAGTAAGGCTGAGTCCCTGAAGAAAATGGATTTGTCTCTTATTCAAATCGCACTCGAAGGAAACCTGTGGACGCGCCAGGTTGCGCTTGATCAGATAAGCCAAATCAAGTGTCCGGCGTTTTTGATGCAGGCAGATCCAGAATGCGGAGGTCTTATCACTGAAGAACTGAGTCGATTATCTCAGATGAAGGCTCCGAACTGGAGTTGGAAACGGTATCCCGGAATTAGTCATACGATGCATGGGCAAGAACCAGAGATAATCGCTCGCGAT
>CALGUT010000569.1 GCA_937920335.1 uncultured Opitutales bacterium | reverse complement strand
TATCCATTCATAGAGTACAAGATTTTTCTTTGAGGAATTTAAAAACACTCCCTAAATTTGCTTTGTCCCGTATCTCCATCCTCAATGGTCAGGATTGCACCCCTGATTCCGCTGAGGCTGGGAAATGAGCCAGCAACTATTAATTCGCGGTCTTGGACCGTGATGGTTCCGTTTTCTGGTGTCGCGTATGTCCTTGGGGCCCCAGCCGATTCCATCGCTCGATAGAAGCCACGACTTCCCTCGAAACGGAGACTTGCAGAGCGTTGATTACTTAGATGCTCGGTATTCCAATTGCGGAGGAAACGGCTCGATTGATAGGCGAAGGGAGGCTCACCGCCAACAATCGAAAGCCAAAGAAGGTTTCCGTTCAACGCTGCTTCTCTGGTTTCCAGTGGGTCTGGTTCGGGTTGAGGTTGTGCTGATGCCTCAAACGCCCAGCTATCTTCTACGATGTTTCCATCTTTATCTGTAAGAGAAACTTGCACTATTGGGCGGCTTCCCGGTGCAAAGGCCTGGCTAGGACGGTAGAAAAATCTAAAATCGCCGTTCTCTAATTCCTCGAATTGCGAGGGAACTTGCACGCCATCCAGGCTGATAATTACCTGGATTGGATCAATGCCCCCAGTTCCCGGGTATACTACAACACTGATCTCCGAATCTGATGGTACATCGTTGGCGTCGCTCTCTGGCGAGAGGGAAACGATGGAAGCCGATATGATTTTCGGTGTTTCGCCGGTCGGAAACAGCACTACGACTTCGTTGCGTTCGCTGGAGAAGACGTCAAAGAGCATCCAGCCGGCATGGTGTTTATTGATAGGGCCGCCCAAGCCCGTCTGAGGTCCTACGACCGGGCCCAACATATTGCCCCCCGGAATGAATCCCAATGCAACCAGTCGTGGCTCGAAACTGTTGCAGTCGTCCTCGCAATTAAAATTCAGGTTGCTGAAGCTTTCGGCCAGCAGGGTGTAAGTAGAGTTACCATTTTCATCCGGAGCCGATACGTGGATCAGGGCCTCCGCATCGGTGGTGGTCACCAAGGCAATCAGGTCGCCCCTTGGTCCCAGCAGGTAGTTGAGGATGCCGGTTACCGTGCCGACTCCATTTACGTTGGGAGGTCTATCCACGTAGAAGACCGGTTCGCCCGGGCCACCCTCTTCCAGGCGGGTCCGATACAGGGCGCGGTATGCAAGAAAGCTGCCTTCCTCTCCCGTGTATTGGGCCAGGTAGGATCCGTAATCCTGTGAGACCTGAACAGCCTCAAGGTGATTGATAGTGGCCGCGTCCCCCTCGAGCGATACGCCTTGAGCAAGATCCCCGGTTGCCACCAGCACCTGACTGGTTGCCTCCACCCCGCCTGAATCGGATCCGGTAGTGTTAACGGTGTAATATATAATCGCACTCGAGTCGCTTGGATAGGTAGGAGTGCCTTCATCAAAAACCCCGATGTTGGCTTTCACGAGTAATGCTCCGGCCTCATTGATACTCATTTCGGCCGGGCTGCTAAAAAAGCGGTTGGGGTACTCTGCAAATTCGTCCCAGGTCTTAGCCACGGAAACAAAATCCTGTCCAGCGGAGGGGCGAAAGCGAATGGCCTCTACATCTCGGTTGCCGTTAATTTCGGCATCTATTTTGGTGTAACCACTGATGAAATAAGCCAGCGCTCCGGTTTCATTCAGACCCAGGGTTCTAATACGGCTAACCCGGATCTCACCTTGAGTGGGATCCGCATAGGCGTTCGGACTGAAGCCCGGGGACAGAAAGAGCGGATTCAAGCTGCCTCCGGCATATTCGAAAACCCCGTTTCCGGAGAACCGGGTACGAGCCAGAAATATCAGGCGGTTATTGATATACTGAAGGTCAAAAAAACCTCTTGGCACAAACGACTCATCGGAGGAACCGAAGTCGGTTGTGATCGTCACGGTGAATTCGTCGTTCTCTTTGGCCACCAATCGAATGTCCGAATCGCTGGCTATGAATACGGCTGATTCACCAGAGGAATCCTCTTCAGCCGTTTCCGGGGTGGACAAGCGGGCGACAAACGCCACGTTACGGCCTTCCGGGTCAAGCGCGATGGGCGGAAGGTTGCGGGTGTTATTGAGGTTAGAAAAGCTAATGGTCCCCAGGTTCAACACCTTGCCCTGGTCTTCAGCCGTCAGGCCCTGCACCGGCATGCCGGTCGCGGCAGCCTGCTTGAGGTCGTAATAACCATTCTCCTTCAGGTCGGCGAACCAGATGGTCTTGCGGTTCTCGGTGTTGTTAAGGCCGCTAGTCAGGCTGGCCACAAACGCTGCCCGCCGACCATTCTCAGTCACTGAGGGGGCGGACAGTGCGTTGAAGATAAGATCGGACGTGCCGGTGGGCAATTGACTGCCGGGGGCCACGTCTCCGCGCTTGGCGATTGCGAGGGGGAGTGGAGACTGCAATTGAGAAAAAAGGTTATTGGAAAATAAACCAATAAAGACCCAAAAAACGAAATTCTTAGCTATGTGCATGGTCCATATACAAAACCGGTTAGTACCTAGAATTTGCGGATTTCATACTCTTGGCACAAGAGTATTGAATGCAATTAAGGGATACTCTAGTACATAGTAAGGGAAAAACCTTAGAGACGGGTCTCTACTGTCTTGTGGGAGCCTTTTCTATAAAGCGCCTTCTAGCGCTTTTGACTAATCCTTAAACAAAATACAAATCGGACCGGGCACATTGATCACACTGCCCACCTGGTATTCCATTTCGCCGTTGTCTTGATCCAGAGCGAAAACGGAGACTGTGTTCGAGTGTTGTCCAGCCGCGAGGAGCCACTTCGCGCTAGGGTCTAGATTAATGTTTCTTGGAAATGCACCGCGTATGTTCTCCACGTCTTTGGCCATGAGTTCACCATTTTTTTCATTTGCCCAATACATGGTGACGGTGTCGTCACCCCGGTTGGAGGAATAAACGAACCTGCCATTGGGGTGAACAAGAATTTCGGCCGATGAGTTGAACTCCTGCCGTGATTTTGCGGCCGTGCTGAGGGCAGGTTCTGTATTCACCAAACGGGTGGTGCCTGCCTTAGTATCGTATGCAAACGTTGTGACTGAGAGTGTGAGTTCGTTGAGCAGATATATAAAGTTTCCATCAACAGAAAAACGCATGTGACGTGGTCCGCCGCCTGGAACCGATTGAGCGTGTCCATGAGCAGAGATAGAGCCTTTTTTCTCATCAACCTTATAGATGACGATTTGATCCAGTCCCAAGTCTGGTACAAATGCAAAGCGACCATCAGGAGAGTAACCAGTCCAATGAGGGTGGGGTGCTTTTTGGCGGCTTTCAACTATACCCGACCCACCTTTGTGTTCGATGAGTTGGGATCGTTTTCCGACGGAGCCATCCTTTTTGATGGGAAATACAGCAACTGAGCCACCTCCATATTGAGCGGTCAACAGGAACTTCCCGGAAGGGTGAACTGAAATATGTGCTCCGCCGCCGTCGCTGATCGATTCTGTATTGAGCGGGGTGAGTTTCCGTCCTTTACCGATTTTGTAGGCTGCTACAACCGGTTCGCTGGTTGAGCCGACAGCATAAAGATACTCTTGGTCCGAATCCATGGCGAGGAAGCCAGGTGAACCAATCTCGGCTGCGAGTGTCGCACCGCTTAATTTACCAGTTTCAGTGTCAAATGTAGAATGATAGATTCCTTTGGTTTCTTTGCCGCTAGTACCGAAGAAAACGTCGATAGAGTCTGCCATTGCAATAGGTGTGAGGATTAGACCGAGAAGAGGAAGGAGTTTTTTCATAAACAAGAATTGAAGCAAACGTTCTTCATTTGTCCATCTACAACGGCGGATTGTTTCTTTTATATTACGCTTAGTCGAATCGCCGCCTGCCAGGATTTTTGTGCTGATCGATGTTTAGTCACATCCTTCGGTTTGGGTGTCTGAAGAAGTATCGCTCCTGAAAAGATTGCCCCAAGT
>CALGUT010000568.1 GCA_937920335.1 uncultured Opitutales bacterium | reverse complement strand
CTAAGTAAATATCGCCCAAGCTTTCAAAGGACCAGGGAGCTACCCCTTCTGCGGGATTACTGATGATATTCAATGCCGCAAAATGGATGCCCAATTGTTTCGCGAAAATGATTTCAGTGGTCAGGTTGTGAGTGATTAAGTCGGCTCCTTCGCCGCGGTAAGCATTAATCTCTGCAACCGTTTCGAACCGTCCGAAACGGGATTGAAGTACGACCCCACCATCAATGACGTTTATATCTGATAATTCAGAGGATTCGCGGATCACTGTCCGAGTTTCATCGACCAGCAAAGACCGCAGCGTTTCGTCGAACGGAGGTGTGAAACGGCACAGCGCATGGCTCGGATCTGCAAGGTATTCAAGAGGAATGTTTGAAATCCGATCGACGTTTTTGTCCAGGAAATCGATAGGAATTACGTAGTCCCGAGTTTTCAATAGAGGACTGATACCTCCTGCAGTCGCTCCCCCAATGGCTTCTTTTACTCCGAGGTCGCGCAGTGCCAACCAGGTTTCCAGCCACTTTCCCTCTCCATGGAAGTGTATGTTGTAGTAGAAAGGCACCCCTTGACTCTCTCCGTAGTAAATCTTGGGAGATGGGCCCGCTCGTGTGTCGATAATCGAGTAACCTTTTAAATGATCGGTAGCGAAAAGGTAATCGTTAAGAAACGTGCCACCGAGAATGGCGATCTTTGCTGATGGCGGGGATGGTAGCTCAGTTGCTTGTGCGTTCATGAGCGAAATGATCTCGGGGATTTATGGTAGTAGTCAAATGTGTAAAGACACCCACCGTAACCTAGTATTTATCCGTAAACTAATCTTTACACCAGCTTTGGGGTTACTGGGCCAAATGGCTTCCACGTAACCTATTCTAACACCACTTCCGGTGGGTAGTATTCTGTTGAGAAATACCTATTCCGATGATGAAACTTTAAAGTGCGTCCTTATTGGGACTGACGTCGGTTCAGCCAGTTATACAACGACTGATGCCAGGCAAGGTACGGCCGCAAACACGGATTGGAATACCACTCCCATAACTAAATCTGGAAGCGTGACTGGGCTGAACTGGACCACGAGCAGCTTTCTCATTTTTCGTTGGGAAGGTGTTTCTGTAGACATTAACGATTTTCAGCTCGATGAGATCGCCTTGGATAATATAAGCATCACTGCAATTCCGGAACCCTCGACGTATGTTCTCGTGCTTGGTGGATTAGCATTAGGCCTAGTTGTCTGGAATCGGAAAAGAGCTCTATTGGGTAAGGTAGCCTAGGCTAACGCTGTTCGAATTGAATCCAACTGGTGATCCGATTCTTGCTTCAGCGACAGTTCAGTCTACCGGTATACTTAGCAAGCGTTGTCCTGCAGTTATAAAGAGGGTGTTTCCGTCGTCTCCTCCGAATGTACAGTTGGTGATGTCGTCCAAAGGAATGGGAATGAAACGAACCAGTCCTTTGCCGCTTGGGTCAATAACGTAGATGCCGGCTTTGAATTTACGAGGCGTTTGAACTGGGGCATCGTGGAAATTCCAACCGGCGGTAACATAAAGGTCTCCGTCTCTACCGACAGTCATTCCATCGGGCCCTCGATCAATTCCTAGACTGGATCGCCAGTCGAACAGCTCTTTGCGGCTCTCTTTGTTGACGCTTCCATCTGGTTTCATTTCGAAACGCCACAGCTTACGATTTCCAAGGGGTTGACCACTCGCATTATCGGCTACAAAGAGGAATTGCTGATCCTTAGATATGGCAATTCCGTTGGGTCTGTGAATTTCGTGCGCTAAGATTTGTGTCACTGAGCCATCGAGGTCGATACGGTAAACACCTTCGACCGGAGTTCCTTGATCGTCGAGAATTTCCATACCTTCTCGTGAGCCATAGCGCGGATCGGTAAAGTAGATTCGGCCTTTGGAATCGACAGTTAGATCGTTGGGAGAGTTATAGGCGTGACCTTGGTAGTTGGCAGTCAATACAGTAATCGATCCATTTCGTTCGGTCCGAGTGATTCGTTTCCCCTCGCTCTCACAGGCTAACAGTCGGTCGTCGTGGTCGAAGGCGAGTCCGTTGGCGCGGTTGGATGGGTTGCGATAGACATGGAGAGAGCCATCTGAAACCCTGCGCATGATTCTATTGTTCAAGACATCTGTGAAAAAAACACTTCGGGATGGAGCGTGCCATGCCGGTCCTTCTGTGAATGCTACGTTGGCTTCGATCTTGAGTCCATCACGCGAGCCATTTTTCAGGATGTGGTCGATGGAGCTTGAATGAGAGGTTGCCTGTAATAGGCTGACCGAGAGAAGTAGGGCCGTGACTACTATTGAGAGCATGTGGTTCATAAAGGATCCAATATGAGTGTTCTAATAGCGGAAGACTGTAACTAAATACGCGAGTTTGGGAGCGCAAAATGAATGGACTTATCTGGCTTTGGGCGCATAGTCCGGCAAAAGATCTTTAACGCAGTCGAGAGTTGCTGAGAATTTGAGATATATCAGGTAGCGCTCTATTTATAGAAGACTGGAGCAGTTTATTTATTATGAGTCCGGAAAAGAATCCCCATAAAGGCCAGTCGCCAAAGACAGCGCAGGCTACGTGGAATCACAAATCGCCAGTCGTCTTTTCTCCGTTGTTCGATTGGCCTCCGAATCCGAAAGGCTTCATACTGGCATTGACCAAGCGATGGGTAACCATTTCCAGAAATGTGCTATTTCTTTTAATGGCGTGGATGGTGTATCGTTTTTTTCTTCAAGACATGGCAGCCATGCAGACGTTGTCCGTTAGTTGGGTGGGTCCTGTTTTTCTGAGAAATATCCTGTTCATGTTGGTGATCACTGGAGGACTTCATTTATATTTGTTTACTTTTCGGGCGCAGGGAAAACGGCTCAAGTTTGATCACCGCGAAGATTGGGAGAAGAGCGGCAAATTCTCGTTTCGCAATCAGGTCTGGGACAACATGTTTTGGTCGTTGGCGGGGGGAGCGACCACTTGGAGCGTGTACGAGGTTCTCTATCTTTGGGGAGTCGCCAACGGTGTGATTCCTACAGTTGGATTTACCGCTCATCCGCTTGTATTTGTCGTCTGGTTACTCGTTCTTCCGGTGTTCACTTCGTCTCATTTTTATTTGATACACCGTCTGCTTCACTGGCCACCCCTCTATAAACGAGTCCATAGACTTCATCACCGAAATATCCATATCGGTCCTTGGTCGGGGATGTCCATGCATCCGGTTGAGCAGATTATTTACGTATCCTCAGTGCTTGTACATTTCGTAATCCCATCGCATCCGGTGATTTTACTCCTGCATTTGTATAGCCGATGCTTGGGCCCTTCATTTTCTCATGCAGGTTTCGAGAAGGTACTGGTCAAGGATACGAGCGTAGTAGATGCAGCGGATTTTCATCATCAATTACACCATCGATTTTTCGAATGTAATTATGGCACTGTCGATGCGCCGTGGGATCGTTGGTTTGGCTCCTTTCATGATGGTTCCGACGAAGCAATCGTAAGGGTGAGGGAGCAGCGCAAGCAGATGTATCGGAAGCAAAAGCCTCCTGCTGACTAGAGATCGATGGCTTTTGCTGGCGGGGTACTGTTACTCAAGGCTTCGTCACAAAGCTTCCAGCATTTCAACTGCATTCTTGGTAAATGAAACGGGCCTTTCCAGACGCTTTCCTTCATGGGGACGGCAACGCTTCCATCCTTGTTCAGATAGCTATACCATTCCCCATATTTTGAATCTGGGAAGTGGGTATGAGCGTAATCGTGGACTTGTTGGTGCATGATAGCGTATCTGTCTTCACCTGTAAGGAGATATGCCAGTAGGGTAGCTATGATAGTCTCATTTTGTGGCCACCAGAACTTCATGTCACTTAGGCTCTCCTCCAATGGTTTTCCATCCACTTCGATGTAGTAGAGTATACCTCCATGTTTGGTATCCCAACCTCGCTTCCACATCCAATCGAGCATTTGAGTTCCAAGTTGGATGAGTTCCTTGTCTTGGTTACGATACTTGGCCTCTTCGAGTATAAACCAGGCCGCTTCGATCGCGTGTCCCGGATTGAGGGTGCGGCCCTTCAAGTGATCGAGACGAGTTCCGTCCATCGCCACAGTTTCCATTACGCATGCGATGTCACTATGCACAAAGTGATTTCGAATATCGGCTACACTGGTATCGATGTGTGTGTCCCAATCTCCAGCGATACCTGAATTTCGGCAAACTTGTGCCATGTTGATAGCGATCATAGAGCTACCAAATTTACGTTCATGATCAACGTCGCCCTGCCTGGAGGGGTCTGTTGGCGAAATGGAATTTTGCCAATGCGTCCAAAAGGTTTCGAATAATTCTTGGGCCCTATCCGCGTATATCTGCTCTTGGGTAGCCTGATAATAGGCTGCGTTCGCAATACAGGCAAACGACTCGGAATATCGATCCGGATGCTTGTTCAATGGACGACCCTCTCTCGTCAATTGAAAGTACATGTGCCCATCTTCGGGGTCGACT
>CALGUT010000567.1 GCA_937920335.1 uncultured Opitutales bacterium | reverse complement strand
ATACCATAACGAGTGGGTGTGCAAATGGCAGCATTCGTATGCGCATCCGAAAACATCATCCCACTAGCTGCCAGCTTATCAATATGCGGGGTTTCCCACGCTGAATCCTCATTGTAGGCCGAGACGTCTCCTATCCCCAAATCATCCGCAAGGATGATCACGACGTTCGGGCGATCAGCCATCGACACTGACATCGGAAAGACGACTGCGATAAGCAAGAACCAAAGCCATCTGGTCCTAGCTATGAGACTAATAGGGACGAACTTCTTTGGATGCATGGTATTTCTCATAAGATTCTTTCAACGATTTCGGCTGCGACCAACCGAGTTCTTCTTCGACTATTGAGCAATCAACCAGCGAGGCGATCACCTCAATCGATTGTTTACAGGGTAAATGCGATAATCCTTTAGCGATCACGTCAATCGCTGGGCGTTGCTCTAGGTTATCCTTAGATGCGACAAAGTAGCAGTGGTATCCATCGAGTTGAACGGTCGCAGCCAGAACCACTGCTTCGGCACCCGAGTAAAACGGGAGATAGGTGAATCCATCGTAGGGATTTCCACGTTCCATACCGCCGTTTTCGACCATCGTCTTCATAATCAACGAATCCACCATAAGCGGAAATCGAATCACGACGCAGGTCATAGCTTCAGTTTCGGAAAAATACTTCAACGCGTTTTCACCCGCCTGCTTGCTCAGTCCGTAGCTATTCCGCGGAATCGCCGGCATATCGGAATCCATTGGGAGATAGGGCAAATATAAGGGGTGCTTCAAGCGGTCCTTAATCGGCAATTGACCATCAAGCACCTGTACCGAACTAGAGAATACAACCCGGCGGCAACCGTTATTTGCGGCAGCCTGAAACAGGTTCATATTCATCTTGGTGTTATCAGCGTAGAGTTGTTCAGGACTAGCGCTGTCCCAATTCGTATGATTTGCGAGGTGTATGAGCACGTCGATACCCTCGCACCATTTTTTGCAGGCTTGCCAATCGGTAAGATCTGCAATCTCTACAGGATAAGTCCCTCCTTCAGACAAGGCCCGATCAACCGCCACAAACGGGAGTCCCTGATCCTCAAGAATCTTACAAACACAGCTCCCCAAACGTCCAGCTGCTCCAGTCACTAAAACCTTCATACCTCTTTTCCTTTCCGTCTCACAATCAACCAGCCACTTGCGCCGACCAATAATCCTATCGTCGAAACCAGAAGGGTTCCCGTATCCGCAAAGGCACCCAGCACTGCGATCAACAGCCCCGTCGACAGCACTCCCAGGCCAATCACTTTGATCCCATGGCGATTCTCACGCTGAGCCTCTTCGTTCTCTTCCTGGTTACTTTCAATATCCAAATCGGTTTTTTCCCGAAGCAACCGACCTTCTTCGTACTTTAGAAACTGGGGAGATACACCCTTGGCCTTAACTGCATAGAGTTCATAAGCAGCCATCAACGCGAGTGGCAATAAGACCCCTAACGCCTGGCTCTGGGCTTGGGCCAGAACATATACCCCACTCCATTTGAAAAATGAATTCACAACCAGACACACCAACGTTACACCCAAAACACTGGCACCCGTATGACGTTTGGAAAAGAGCGCCCACAACATCGGGATAAACATGGCTCCACCAGTGACCGCACCAATGGCCCAAATGACGCTCAGGATTCCGCCCATTCGGTCCACGGACAACGCAATCAACATGGTAAAGACTCCAAAAATCACGGTAGATAATCGAGCCACTAGGATCAGCTCTCGGTTACCAGCCTGCTTCTTAATATTCCGATAAATATCATTCGTAAATACTCCGGAGACGATATTGATGGTCGTATTCACCGAACTCGCCGTTGCAAACACCATGGCTCCAACCATCAAACCAAGCATTCCGGTTGGTAGCACTTCCCGGGACATAAACATATAGGCATGGTTAGCCTCACCAGCCGCAAGGTCCAAGGACGGATTGTAGATGCGATAAATCATCGGCGGCAACATCCAGATTATGGGACTAATGGTGTACAAACATCCAAAAAGCAGCGCCACTTTTCGTGCATCCCTAGGTGTCTTCACACTCGTATACCGTTGTGCGTAGGCCCAGTTTCCTGCGATGTAACAGAGATTGTAGATTCCAAAACCTATGTAAAACAACGGAGTGATTTCATCCGTAGTTAACGCAAAAAATCCTTCCGGCGTTTCGTCCAAAAACCCACTCACGCCTCCCACCTTGGCAAATGCCAATGGGATAATAATAATCACAGCAGCCGCCAGTATCACAAATTGCAATACATCGGTAACAATCACCGCCCACAAACCGCCGGTCGCGGTGTAGAGCACAATCACCACGGCGAGAAATATAACCACATATTCGAACGGAAGTCCTGTCGCTCCTTCTACGATTTTTGCAACCGGATAGAGAAACGCGCCACTGGTAAATACCGATATGGCCATGAATAAGTAGGTATACACTTTCTGGACCGTCTCTCCGAGTCGCACTCCAATAAACTGGGAACCAGTTAGCACGCCCGTCTTCCTCCACTTGGCCGCAAAAAAGGCAGCTATAGCAAACCCTGCCAAGCACATCGTCCACTGAATCGATATCGAGACCACTCCGTGCATGTAAGCCAGCGATCCCCATGCGACAAAGGTGCCAGCCGAGAAGAAACTCATAAAGAGCGATAAGCCATTGATCCACCAAGGAACCGCTCCACCACCGGCAAAAAAGGTCTTCATATTTTTTCCAGACTTCGAGAACGACATACCTGCCGCCAGGACCCCAAGGGTGAAAAAAATAATGACGATGTAATCGAGAGTAGACATGGGGTAAAAATATACGGAGTTTTAGCTTAACCGGCTATTCAAAGTGAGCTTCAACGACTCGTCGTTGTTTCTCAATAGCAGCGGCGCTTCGTTCCGTCGTGGAAATACCATATTCATAAAAATGCTTCACGATCGCTTCGCTATCTTTCTCAAACCCACGATCACCACTGCTTTTGATCCAGGCTGTCAGGTTGTCAGCCAGCATACTACGAGTCGACTCGTAATCCGGATCACCTGCAAGATTAACCACCTCATGTGGATCATTCTCCAGATCGTAGAGTTCCTCACTCGCAATGGGCCTCAGCAGTTGTTCTTGCGCCGGAGTCAGTAGCCGTTTCTCACCCATGATATTCAACAAATGATGAATCGGATGCGTGGATCGGCGGTAAGCAGTAGAAGTCTCATTAACCGATCCTGGAATCTTGAAATTACGAATGTATTTGAAACGGTCTGTTCGAACCGCCCGACTCTGACTTTCGAACTGCCCGATACGATCGACCGCCGTGTATAGAAACTCCCGCGCCTCTGAGTCCCTCCTCAAAAAGCTCCGTCCCTGCATCCACTCGGGAATTTTACCGCCAGCCATAAGCAAGGTCTCCGCAACCAAATCGACAGCACTCAAGAGCTCGGTGTTTTCTCCACCCTTTGTAAAACCATTCGGTGCTTTCACCCCATCCGGTATGTAGATCACCATAGGAATGAGCGTACCGCTATCATAGAGCCAGTTCTTAGCCCGCATCATCGGACGGCCATGGTCAGAAATAAATATAACGATAGTATTGTTGTCCAATCCATCGCGTTTGAGCTGTTCTAATATATCACCCACATGTTCATCAGCAGTGATAACATCTCCAAAGTAGTCCGCCCAATCTTGTCGAGCGACCAAGTGGTCCGGGTAATAGGGTGGCAACGTTACATCGTCAGGGTCGATCGGATGCCTGGGGTTTCCTTTGAAGACCCGATGAGATTCCTTAAAATTGATCTGCCCATAAAACGGTTGATTATTCTTAAGCTCGTTCCAGCTATCGGTATCCCAGGCTTTTTGATCGGTCTGGAAAAGCCAGTCGTCTTTGCCAGTGCCCGTCTTCGAAAAGGCTTTAATATTCCCCGTAAAGTACCCTTGCCCACGCATCAACTCAGGAAGAATCTTATAGGGCTTCGGAAGCTCTGGTAAAAGTTCATCGCTGTAGCGCATGTGGATGGCTCCCAGCGTTGTTTGATAAACACCGGTTGCAAGCGCTGTTCGACTGGGTGAACAGGCGGGACCTGTCGTAAACATACGATGGAATAGCATACCCTTTTCCGCCAAGCCATCGATGTTCGGCGTGGCGACTAACGGGTTTCCATAACAGGCCAGATCCTGAGACATGTCTTCGGCGATGATCCAAAGGATATTCGGGCGATCCGCTGCGCGACCGGAAACCGAGAACCCCAGGAACAATCCGATCACAATAGTTAGGAATTTGAGAGTAAGAAATAACTGATTTATAGTACGCATAGATAGGGTTCGATTCACAAGCATCGGGAGATGGGGCCAACTCCTTTGCA
>CALGUT010000566.1 GCA_937920335.1 uncultured Opitutales bacterium | reverse complement strand
CCCATCTACGTTCACCGTTCCCTCCGTCATTAAATTAAAAACAAGAACATACCGGTGATGCGGGTAGCCATCGAACGACTTCCGCTGTAGATCGCGGGTCGTTTTGCGGGAAAAAACAATCAGGTTCTTAGGAATGCAAATATCCTCAGCCGTTCGTCCTGAAAAATAGTCCTCTGGAGAACGAATCTTCAGAGTATCTTGAATGAGTGATAAACGCATAATCGAGCTTCATTTTCATCGGAAACGCTAAATAACATGCAAAAAGGGAATAGTTTATACCAGAAGTAAAACAGTATAATCATTACACTTCTCAAAATGAGCACTGAAAACCAACAATTCGAACGCATCCCAACCCGAATCTTCCATAATTCCTCAGACGCCGCTCAGGTCGTCGCCCAGGAAATTGCAGCGCTTATCAGATCGCGCAACGAAGCCGGTAAGAAAACAGTTCTCGGCCTGGCAACGGGATCGACTCCCCTCCCCGTTTACAAAGAACTGGTCCGCCTGCACCGCGAAGAAAACCTAAGCTTTCGGGACGTCATCACTTTCAACCTCGATGAGTATCACGGCCTAACGCCGGAACACCCGGAAAGCTACCACCAGTTTATGTGGCAGCGACTTTTTAGTATGGTAGATATACCTTCAGACCAAGTGCACGTCCCGTCCGGGACCATTCCCCGGGCCGAGGTCTACGAATACTGCGACCGCTACGAAGCAGAGATCGAAAAAGCCGGTGGTCTGGACTACCAAATTCTCGGGATCGGCCGCACGGGTCATATCGGGTTCAACGAGCCGGGCTCAACCCGTGATTCCAAGACTCGCCTGGTAAGTCTCGACTCACTCACCCGACGAGACGCCGCCAGAGACTTCCTCGGTGAGGCCAACGTACCCCGCTATGCAATTACGATGGGAGTTGGAACGATACTAAAGGCCACCCAAGTCGTGCTTATGGCCTGGGGTGAAGCCAAAGCCGATGTTGTGCAACAAGCAGCCGAAGAACCACCAAATGAAAATCTTCCAGCAGGATTGCTCCAGGGACACCCGGATGTACGCTTTTTCATAGATGAGCCCGCTGCATCTGCCCTGACCCGAATCAAGAATCCGTGGTTAGTAGGCGCCATGGATTGGACAGATGCATCCATAAGAAAAGCCGTTCTGTGGCTTTCAAACTCGGTCGAAAAACCCATTTTGAAACTGCAAGACTCTGACTACAATGAATGTGGCCTCGGTGAACTGCTCACCGAAGTGGGTCCTGCTTACGATCTCAATATTCGCGTATTCAACCAAACCCAACACACCATCACGGGTTGGCCAGGAGGTAAACCCGAAGCAGACGATTCCAGCCGCCCCGAGCGAGCGAAGCCCTTTCCCAAACGAGTCCTGGTGTTATCTCCCGAACCTGCAGATGACATTCTTTGTATGGGAGGAACCATCCACCGCCTGAATAATCAGGGCAGTGATGTCACACTCGCATACCTCACCTCCGGGAATCTAGCCGTTCCCGATAGCATGGCTCAGCAGATCCTATCGCTTATGAGTGAGATGGAAAAAGAACTGGATCTAAAAAAATCGGAAGAATTCAGCCTCGGTCAAATCGCAACGGTTCTACTTCAGGAACTGCAAACCCCAGAAGTAGAAGCAGGCGACTCGAAATCCATTCGTCAGGTAAAATCCCTGGTCAGACGCAACGAAGCACGGGACGCTTCACACAATCTGAAGGTTGAACAGAACAAGCTGCATTTTCTCGATTTACCTTTTTACGAAAATGGCCGCTACCGCGCCTTCCACCCAGACGAAAAAGACATAGCTCAACTGGTTGACCTGCTAAGAAACATCAAGCCCCACCAAATTTTCTTTACCGGGAGTCTTTCTGATCCAGGAACGGTTTCAGGTATCAATTTTCAGCTGCTTCGGAGCGCACTCAAGCTCCTTGCGAACGATGATTGGATCTCAAATCTATTTCTGTGGAGCTACCGTGGCGTCGGTCAAGAATGGCCTCTCAGTGAGATCGACATGGCGGTTCCGCTCAGTCCGGATGAACTGAACCTCAAGGTCGAAGCCAGCTTCCAATACCGTTCGCAACGCCGACAATTCCCCTTGCGCGATTCAGCTCACCAGGAAATCTGGCAGCAAACAGATGAACTGAATCGAAACACCGCCGGCAGCTACGACGCAGTGGGCATGGCTGAATACGAGGCTATCGAAGCATTCAAGCAGTTTGACCTCTCCGAAATCATCGAGCTGTAGATTTTACCGCCTGTTACGATACTGGACCTGAGGAATCATGCACCCGATACTTAAATTTCCCAATACTATGAACTGAGTAAAGAGCTGATAACTTGGGGTATCGACTCGACTCCATTACTCACCATTTATCTTTAACCATTAACGACTTTATTCTGGGACATTCGCTGGAGCTCACCCAAGATGTAACCAACCGAGTAAACCGATTTTCATGACCGATCAAAATACAACACCCCTTAAAGGCATACTTGTCGGCTGCGGATTCATGGGCGGCATGCATGCCCAGATTTACAGCCAACTGGAAGGCGTAGAACTCGTTGCAGCGGTGGATATTCACGCCGAGTCAAGCGCAGAAAAACTGAAGTCGTTTAACACGCCCGCACCCGTCTTCCCAACACTCGAACAAGCACTGGAAACCGTGGACTGTGATTTTGTCGACATCTGTCTGCCCACTCACCTCCATAAGAAGAATTCGATTACTGCGATTGAAGCAGGCAAAGCACTCTTTTGCGAAAAACCCCTGGCCCTTTCCGTTGAAGAAGCGGACGAAATCCTGGCTGCAGCCAAGTCTCACAATACCTTGGCCCAGGTTGGCCACTGTATTCGCTTCTGGCCCGAGTATCAGGCGCTCATGGAATACCATAAGTCTGACAAAGGCGGGAAGTTACTCAGCTTGAACCTCATTCGACGTGCGGGTCGTCCCGGCTACGGCGTGGATAATTGGCTCAACGACGCGTCGCTGGCAGGAGGCGCCGCGCTCGACCTCCATATTCATGATACCGATTTTGTATTAGCACTCCTCGGATCCCCCAATTCATTTACCAGTCGGGTTACAAATGACTTCAGTGGTCCCGTTCATGTATTTACGCTACTCGACTATAACGGCCTGACCGTTTCTACCGAAGGCGGTTGGAACTACCCACCCAAATGGGGTTTCCAAATGGCATTTCAGGCGATCTACGAAAACGCAGTCATCGACTATGATTCCAGCAACGGAAAAGGCCTATTGATCTGCGAAGGAGACGAAAAACCTAAAACCTTGGATATCGAAAAACCCGATTCTGGCGAGTCCACCTCCGGTGAAGGAAACGTCTCCGACCTGGGTGGTTACTACAATGAGTTACTCTACTTCACCGATTGCCTGAAGCAGGGTAAGGCTCCCGCCATCGCCACGCTCGAAGACGCCCACGCATCGCTAAAACTCACACTCAGCGAAATTCAATCCGGCCGAACTTCCCAACACCCATAATTTATGAAAAAATCAATTAGCATCTGGTCCTTCTATGGGGACTGGGACCTCAAAGAAAAAATGCAACTCGCCAAGGACGCTGGTTTCGAAGGCTTCGAAATCGACGTGAGCGGCGACGGCCCGATTAACCTGGATACAAGCGAGGTCGAACTGGATCAAATAGCGGAGACCGCCGCTGAAGTCGGGATCACTCTGAGTGGACTGGCAACGGGCATGTACTGGGAATTCAATCCAGCGAGTGCAGCCTTAGAAACTCAATCGAAAGCACGTGAAGTCCTGGCAAAACAAATACATGTCGCGTCGCACTTGAAGATAGATACCATTCTGGTTGTTCCTGGATCTGTCGGAGCGGACTTTATTCCGGGCGGTGAGGTCGTGCCTTACGAGAAAGCCTGGGAGCGTGGAACCGCATTTATCCAACAAGCGATACCTCTGGCTGAAGAGTTGGGCGTAAACATTGGCATCGAAAACGTATGGAACAAGTTCCTGCTTAGCCCCATGGAGATGAAGGTCTTCATCGATCAATTCAACACCCCACACGTAGGCAGCTACTTTGATGCCGGTAATGTCTTGGCTACCGGTTACCCCGAACAGTGGATTCCGATCCTGGGTGAGCGAATCAAACGGGTTCACTTTAAGGACTATCGCCGCGCAGTCGGTTCCGTTGACGGATTCTGCGATTTGCTATCAGGCGACATCGACTGGCCTGCTGTCATGGCTGCGCTACGCACCTTGGGCTACGATGGCTGGGTAGCTGCCGAAATGATCCCACCCGTTCCTTTTTACAAACATGCGCCCGAGACCCTGATCCATAATACCTCGCGTGCCATGGACAGCATCTTCGCTCTCTAACTCATTTATCGGCATTAATCATCATACCCTATCAGCACTCCATGCCGGCATTGCCAGGAAGCAATGGCCCTCTCGGAAACAAATAGGTCAACTGTGTCCGCGCAGTAACGCATCTTCGTCTCTATACATTTAAAATCATGCAACTGGAACTCATCGACTGGATCATCATTGTTGCCTACTTCCTGGCAGTCATCGCTATTGGCCTGCTGGTAGCCAAAGCCGCGGGAAAAGACAGCGGACAATTCTTCCTCGGGGGGAGACAAATGCCTTGGTGGCTACTCGGCTTCTCCATGGTCGCCACCACGTTTTCGACCGACACCCCCAATCTTGTCACGGATATCGTCCGGCAGAATGGCGTTGCAGGGAACTGGGTCTGGTGGGCGTTTCTGATTACCGGAATGGTCACGGTATTTCTGTTCGCTAAACTCTGGCGCAGATCAGAGGTGCTAACCGACATCGAATTCTATGAGATGCGTTACAGTGGCAAGAGCGCTGCTTTTCTGCGGGGCTTCCGCGCGATCTATTTAGGTGTGTTTTTTAACGTCATGATCATGGCTGCTGTATCACTCGCAGCCATCAAGATCGGCGGAGTCATGCTGGGGCTCAGTCCACTTCAGTCTATTCTTTGGGCAGGTTTGGCAACGGTACTATTCTCCTCCATCGGAGGGTTTCGTGGAGTTGTATTTACAGACTGTCTGCTCTTTGTAATCGCCATGATTGGCTCCGTCGCAGCGGCCTACTTCGCCATCGGACACTCCGACATTGGTTCGCTTTCAGCATTATTGGAACACCCCAACGTAGCAGGCAAGCTGAGTTTCTTTCCGGCTACGACCGACGCATCCGGTACTTTTTCTGATGCAAACATGAACCTCTGGATGACGCTGATTATTATTCCTCTGCTGGTTCAGTGGTGGAGCGTGTGGTATCCGGGCGCAGAACCCGGTGGAGGCGGTTACGTTGCCCAACGTATGTTAGCCGCCAAAGACGAAAAACATGCTACCGGTGCGGTGTTATTTTTCAACTTCGCACACTATGGTCTTCGTCCGTGGCCATGGATCCTTGTGGCATTGGCGTCACTCGTCGTATTTCCAACCTTGGGTGATATTCAGGCTGCGTTTCCGAATCTGGACCCTGGCAAGATCGGCCATGACCTCGCCTACCCGGCCATGCTCACCTTCCTGCCAAGCGGTTGGTTGGGACTGGTCCTCGCTTCACTGGTTGCTGCCTACATGTCGACCATTTCGACGCATCTGAATTGGGGTTCGTCTTACATCGCCAACGATTTCTACAAGCGATTCGTCAAACCCGGAGCCACCGAAAAGCAACTGGTTATGGTTGGACGTATTTCGACCGTCATTATGATGATCCTGGCAGGGTGGTTGGCACTTCAGCTGCAAAGTGCATTAGACACCTTTCAAATACTGCTCCAGGTCGGTGCAGGAACCGGGCTAATATTTATTCTTCGCTGGTTCTGGTGGCGCATCAACGCTTTCAGTGAACTGAGTGCCATGGTTGCTTCGTTCGTGTTCGCAGTTGCATTCCGCACGATCGACCACGGCATGCCTTGGTGGATCGAGCTCATCATCAGCATCGGATTGACGACCGCTGTGTGGCTAACCGTAACCCTGCTAACTCCCGCTTCCGACAGCGAAGTATTAAAGTCCTTCTATAAAAAAGTGCATCCGGGCGGATCCGGCTGGGGTCCTATTCGCGACCAATTAGGGAGTGATGTCCCACCATCAGAATCGCTCGCACCACAAGTCGGTCTTACATTCATGGGCATCGCTGCCGTCTACGGATTCCTCTTCGGGATCGGGCAACTTGTTTATAGCAATTTGCTTATCGGTATCGTGCTCATCGCGATCGCCAGCGCACTCGGATACAAGATCTTAACTTCCATCCCAAAAGAAGACGCAACGTGAGAACAATAACACAGATTTCTATCTCTATTACCATCGCCAGCCTGCTATTTGGCTGTGCTAACAGCGATATTTCGAACGGCTCTTCCAAAGAGTCCAGCAAACCCAATATCATCCTCATCGTTTCTGATGATCAAGGTTACGCGGATCTTTCGATCAACGGCACATTAAATGATGTATCGACACCCAACCTGGACAAACTCGCGACCCGGGGAACCCGCTTCACTAATGCCTACGCAACTTCACCCATCTGTAACACCTCTCGCTGTGGCATCATTACCGGCGCCTATCAGCAACGGTTTGGGATGCAGTGGTATGGCGGTCCCGGCATCTCTGAATGGGATCAACCCACACTGCCTGAGCTGCTGAAAAACGCGGGATACACCAATGGCTACGTAG
>CALGUT010000565.1 GCA_937920335.1 uncultured Opitutales bacterium | reverse complement strand
AACCAGATGCTCTGCCTACAGGAATACCGTTGAGAACGATACCGGAAAGCTTTCCGGTCGTTTCTTTGAGCTTATCGATAAAATGCTGGATCTTGAACATGCTGACTTTGTTGAATCTGCACACGTAGAAGATATAGTCAGTTTTCTGAGCAAGTAGTAGCGCGTCCGGAAATAGTCCGACGGGGGGAGTATCTAGAACGATGATATCGAATGTTTCTTTGATTTTTTCGATCAGCTTTACTAGTTTTTCCTGACCGAATAGTTCGGTTGGTTTTCGATTTACCCCTCCGGTTCTGAGCAAGAAGAAGTTGGGACTATATTCAATGATTCCAAGGTGCTGATCGTCTAGTATAGAATCCAGGTTGGAGTTGGGATCTTTTAACCATTTAAGCGAACCATGAGAGTTTTTAATCTCAAAGTTCCCATGAAGGCTTGGTCGGCGGAAATCAAAGTCTATCAGCAACGCTTTTTTCCCGTGATTCGCGAAAGTGGCGGCTAAGTTGCTGGCGATAAGGCTCTTCCCTTCATTTGGCATGGTACTGGTGACCATTATCATGCCATTCGCGTTGCCAGATTCCTGTATCTCGAATTGACTGAAGATACCTCTGAAACTTTCAGAAGCGACTTCGCTGACGTCCTTGATAACGACTAGCGGTCTGTCTTTTTTATTTACGGAGCTCAACTTGGGAACCTCTCCGATCAAACGCGATTCTAGTAGGTCTTCGATTTCCCAAGACGATTTCAGGCGGGTATCAAAAACTCCAAACCCTAGTGGCAGAACCATGATTAGTAGCGTTCCCAGAATAAAGGATTGGATGAATGCCTTCTGCATATTTGGTTCAACGGGTTTGAACGGTACGAACGCTTCATCGTTTAGCTTTATATTTGTATTTTCAATTCTACTGGCGATAGTTACTTCGCTGAGCCTTTCTTGAACGGTGGTTAGTGCGTTTCTTGCAGTGAGCGCTTGGTCAGTGAGCAACTCGAATTCGACGGATATCTTGTCGAGCTCTAAGAGTTTCTTATCGGCTTCAACCTTTTGCGCCTTAATTTGAGACTCTTTTTCCACGGCAATGGTAAGTCGGGTTTCGAGGTCGACAATCGCCTGTCTAAGTTGGGCTGCAACTAGTTTGTCGATGCTCTCAATCGCTTTGACGTTCTGCTGAACCCTTGGGTGATTTTCCAGGTACTTTTGGTCCAATAGAGCGGCCTCTTGTATGAGGGCCTCTTTTTGGGTTTCGAGCGCAGGGATATTACCGTATGTTCCGATGTCAGGAAGCTCAAGTAGGTTAAATTCGTTTTCCTTATACTGTCTTACTTTCTCAAACTTTGTTGAGAGGTCGATGCGATCGATTTCCGCAGCAATCAATTGTCCGTCGAGTGTAGTGGCCCTTTGGTAAACAACATTCTGATCGTCTCCTAGTTTGGCTAGGTTGTATTTAGAACGATAGTCCTGAATGTTCTTTGTGGCCGCGGCGAGCTGGTCATTAAGTTTTTCAGCTTCGCGAGTTAAGAATACGACCACAGAATTAGTGCTGTTTTGAGACTGATTCATGTTAAAATCAATATACTTCCTAGCAATGTGGTTTGCTAGAAAGACAGCGGTATAAGGGTCTTTATGTCTTATTAAGACTCTTGCGATACTGGTGTCCCGAATGGACTGAACCTCCAAATTGGGGGGGCGTATTATCGCTGCGAGCGAGGGAGTTTTTTCTGGCTCTTCGTAATTTATATAAGGTTCGATGATTCGATCTACATCATCTTGTGTGAGAGACCTCGTAAAGTCGTCGAAAAACGCTCGACTTATAAGTTTCTCCAAATGGTTGTTTATCTCTATCTCTGATAAAGTCGCATCGACTGCTTCGATGTTTTCGAGGACTGTTACCGACTTAGGTTCGAAGACAAGAGATACGTATGTTTCATAGACCTCGTCTTTACGGCTTTCCAAAAAGATCATGGCAGCCATGATTAAGATCGCCGGGATCGCCCCGTAGTACCACCTTTCACGAAACATTAAAAGATAGTCTCTTGGGGAGCGACGGAATGGATCGTCGAAGAATCTTTTTTTTATTTTAGCTTTTTGCTTTCTGGCAGCAATTTCAGCCTGTGATGAATTTAAGTTGTCTTCCATTTTCTGGTTCAGTTGATAGGTGCTGATTTTTCCTGAGGGATTTTACAGCCAAATTTCGTCTACAAAAATTAAGTCTCCTGGGTAGATATATGTTGTTTCTGTTTGTTTGTTCTTTTTTTTGCCCTCTATCATTTCCTCTACATTTACAGTCAGGAGAACCTGCGATCCGTTTGGCAGAGTGCGTGTGACCTTTACGTCTTTTTTCTTAGATAAAGGAGTGAAGCCTCCTACCATGGAGATGACTTCGACGATATCGATTTTTTCGATTTCTGGTGGAAACGTGATTTGGCCAGGACGTGGGACGGAGCCTAGGACTGATACTTCTTTTGCCGAGTAGGTGAGTACATCCAAGGAAACGATTGGATTGCGGAGGATCTTTTGTGTCACGTATTGTGACTCCAACATCTCTTCAACTTCTCTGATAGTCATACCTTCAATCTTGAAGTTTCCTATGAGCGGGAGCTTGATTTCTCCTCTCGCATCAATCCCTTGTGCAATGGCCAGTTCTGGCTCGTCGAAGACACTTATCGAAATTCTGTCTCTGACGCTGAGACGATAGTTCGGGTTAGTTGCGTCACTACGAGCTTGGCTGAGTAGTGACTGTGCAAAAAGTGTACTTATCAACAGGGCGATAAGGATCTTAAATATGGGTAATTTCATCTGCATCATTTTTTGACGAGTTCGTGTGTCGGGCTTATTTCGATCCGAAATGGAAATAGATTTAGAATCGGAAGCTTGTGAAAATGCTTGTGGTTAGTCGGTCGTAGTTGCTGAGTTCCCTGGTAGAGTCGCCTTCTTCGTAGCTGATTCTCGCACCAGCAGTCCAGTTTCTGCCTAGTTGGGCTTGTAGATTCGCGCCAATACCCAATCTCTCATCGGTTCTATCTGAATCGAGGAAATCTGAATCTCTAAAATAGATATTTATTCCACCTTCAACGAGTTGGCTGAACTGTTGTTGGATACCGAACGAAATAATAGATGACTCGATAGATTCATCTAAGACAGAAACGTTCACGTCTCTATTAAATGTTAGTTCAAGGCTAGTTGTCGGCCGTGCTTCCCACGAGATACCGCCATTGTAGCCAATTACGTCTTGTTTGCTTCTTACTCCATCTCGTTCGGTTTCTACTGTTTGAAACGAAAAGGATGCAAAGGCATCGAGTTTTGGGAAAAGGTGCTCGGGCAGAATTTGTCCAACGACTCCCAATGAAATTGAGTCGTCCTTGTCATCTCGTTCGGTGCCGAAATCACCGGAACTCGTCACATTTCTTTTTCTGTAGTCAATGGTGACGCCAACGTCTTGCCAAATTTCGTCAATCAATAGCCCGACCGTTGCAAATTCGTCTGTCACGTCGCTAAATTGATCGGTGGCTCGGTCATTATATCCGATTCTACCAGTAACTGAGACTCTGGGTCTGATTTGGTATTGTCCGTTCAGATTAAGGTTGGTATTTTCTGAAACGATGAGGTCATTTACGAATTCATCGACCTCAGTGCGCTCTGTGTAGCCGAGGTCGATTCCTCCGGAAAGGCGTGAACCTTGGGTAACCGGGAAGTCTAGATTAAAATCGGCGTGGATATTTTCGGAATCGAACTGATCAAAGTCGTTATAACGCAGAAAGCTTACGCCCGCTGAAGCGCTCAGCGATCCTTTTCCAGATTTGCGTTCGTAAATCAGCGTAGGGTCTAATAGTAAGATCAAATCTGATTCGCCATTTGCGTTTCCTGTTATGTTGTTGTCGTGAGTGCCCTGAAATGTTGTTTCCAGAAATATTTGGCCTCTATCGAATTCCAAGAACCCGAGTAGCGAATTCGAAACTGCCGTAAGTATAGTGAGAGCTGCTATTTTGGTTTTCATCACTTTTATTATTTTGAGGGCCACATTATTTAAGTTGTTTCTCCTACTGCCCATCAGGGAATAACGTATAGAAATTTAGATGTTTATACGGAGAGGATGGGTGGGTTTGCAAGTATGCAATCAGAGTTCTGAGTGTTTAGGTTTTTGCGGAATTCGGATCTTTTTAGGGGTGCCAATTGAGGGAACTGGGCAGTTGGAACGATGAATAAGCGAGTTATCATGGCTATTTCGTAGGTGTTAATCCCAGCATAGCAGCTGGGTTTCCAGCGTTGGGGTTGATTACTTTGTCACCGGAAACTTCGATGTTAACCTGATTTCCCAAAAACTCGATCAGTAGATTTATCCTTTGGGTGGTAGATTCTACTTTTATTACTCTTCCTTGTTCACCGGCAAAGCAGCCATCGACTATTTCTGCTAGGTCTCCTGGTTTGATAGGTGCAGCCACGACTTCTGCGACTTCTTGGGGCAAGGCTCTTCGTAACTCGGAAATTGTACTTTCGGGTAGGGTGGGCGTCGAGGTGCCAAACTTGACGATTCCGATGATGTGTCGGGAAAAGCTCACAAGTCTCGACGATTCTTCATAATCGAATTTGCAGAACAGGTAACCCGGGAAAAGTGCTTCCGTGAACGCCTTTGGTCCCCGAACTGTTTTCTTCGTCAGAGTTATTCTTGGACAAAATACCTCTAGATTTTCACGGGATCGCAATATACTTGCTGCGATATGTTCTCGTTTGGTTTTTGCTTTGAGGCAGTACCAATGCTGTTTTTGAGGGGGCATCATTTAGGTAGTCGTGTCAAAGTGTTCACAGACCTCTTTGATCAGAGAGTGGCTTTTCGTATGCAACTGTTCCAGCTTTTCGAGTCGTGCCTTCAGATGATAATGAGAATCGTGTGTTCCATTTTGTTCGGATATGAGTCGAATTTCTTCCTGTTGAAATTTCCAGTTGTTTAGATAGCCAGAAAACTCCTTTTTGAAGAAACGTCTGAGTATATACTCAAGTTCCAGTTCGGCCGTGAAAAATTCACGTCTCTTACCGATCATGTGGTTTGATTTCACTGCTCTCAATGACTTAAGCGCTCTGAGTCCTTGGCTCGCTGCACCAAGACTGATCCCGAGGCGGCAGATAATATCTTCCATGCACAGTGGCTTATCTGATATGTACAGCAGCCCGTATATCTCTCCGATAGATTTTGGGTAGCCGAGTACTTTTGCGGCACGAATGAAGATATCGATAATCGCTGATTCAAGATCATCTAGGGGAGGTCGACTTGTTGTTTCAATTTTCATCTTTAATATTGTTTTCAGCAAAAATTGAAGACAATGAAAATAGGTCAAACTAGGCACACCCGCTCGACCGCTTATTGATGAAAATTTGACGATTTCCCTCGGTATTCTAACTTAATACGCAGATTTCGGAGGAAACAAAACCTGCCAGATCGTGATGATTACGATTTCTACGTCCAAAAGGAAGGACCAGTGGTTGATGTATTCCAGATCAAAATGTATCCGTTTTTCCAATAATTGGAATTCAGAGATTTCGCCCCGGTAACCTTTCGTTTGGGCGAGGCCGGTTATTCCCGGCTTAACATAATGTCGGGTGTAGTACGATTTGAGCATGTTGCTGAATTCCTCATCGTGCTGTATGAGATGAGGACGAGGTCCAGCGACGCTCATATCGCCCAGTAGAACATTTATAAATTGTGGAATTTCATCTAAGCTGGTCTTTCTCAGAAACTGGCCGAAAGGATAGATGCGAAGATCCTCCTTTTGCGCTTGGACCGCTCGTGCTTTCTCATCTTGTTTGAAATCGTACATCGTGCGAAATTTGATGATGTTGAATGTACGCTTCGTGATTCCTGTTCTGGGTTGTGTGTAAAATACTGCGCCTGGCGCCTGGCGCTTTTGGGCGGCCCAAACAAGGAAGAAAAGGGGCGGTAATATAAATGCGACAATTGGCAATGACACTGCGATATCAAAGCCACGCTTTAGTATCCGGTTAATGGGGTTTTCCAAAGGCTCATCAATAAGAGTATAGAAGGTGTATTCTCCTTCATGATTAGCGATCAGTGGGCGGTTAAAGTCCTCTTCGATGTTGTTGTAGACATGAAATCGACAACCTTGCTTCTGGGATTCTTCAACGATATCACTCAATTTGTCCTTCGCCACGTAGCCCTGTAAAACGATTATTTGGCCGATGCGATTTTCTTTAAGTATCCGTTTGTAGTCTTCAAGCTGACCAAGGTAGGGAATCCTCTTGGTGCTGGCCTTTATTTTTTCACTTGTGATGAACCCGATGGGTGCGATGCCTAAACTGGTCTTCCTTTCAAGCCACGTATTTAGCTTCAGAATCGCATTTAGGTTTCCAACAAAAAGGGTTGGGATCGTATTTTCCTTGAAGATAATTCGACAGAGAATCCGTGGAAAATAGTAGTTTACGAAAAACAGCAGGATGCCGATTAAAAGTAGGAAACTACCGAGAAAGATTCTGCTTATTGCGTTCTCTTTGAATGCAAAGATCATGAAAAACAGAATTAGCGCCAAACGGATCATTTGGTGCTTTGTCATATCGTAAGTCTCTCTCCAGGATATGGTTGCGAGGGCTTGGGCCCATTTGGAGTAAGCTCTTAGGCTGATAATCAACCCTACTAATACACTTATGAAGTAAAGTTTGAAG
>CALGUT010000564.1 GCA_937920335.1 uncultured Opitutales bacterium | reverse complement strand
GCACCTAACTCACCTTTACATCGCTCTCTTGCACTTCAAAGTTGAATCCACCGTTTTTAAAAAAGTTATCCGAAAAATTTAGAATAGATCCCGAGGCTGCCCGCAAACAGTAGGACTAGCCCCGAAAGAATAAGAGCTCCTAGCAGGTATCCGTTCATGCGATACGGTGCTGGGAGATTTCGACGATCAGCCCAGGCAACACCGAGGCACCAGACACCGCAACCGAAGGTGCCACCCAATAAAGCGGGAATACTTACGACGGAAATAGGATTCCTTAAAGGCCCCCATACCGAGCCGAGCCAAATGACGCCGATACCGATGATGGAGGTGGAGAGTATGATCCATTTCTTGAGAGCCGGTGCGGATTGGATATCGGGAGATTTCTTAAAGGGTAAGAGGCCTTCATGGACCGTTTTGGTCCAAACATCGAAGGTGGCAAAAAGTGTGCCTCCTATGGCTGCCACAATTCCAATACGATAGAGGATCAATAAGGAGGGGCTTAGAGCGGTTAAGAAGGATTCTTGATGACTGAGTAGTTCCAGGTTGTCGGGGATTAAGTTACTGGTGTGTAGTATCACTGCGCCCAGTGCCATGAAGGCCGACGAGAATATAAAGATAGCTAAAAAACCTCCGCCTACGTCGATCTTGATCGCCCGGAGCCATGCTCGTATATTACTGCGGTTAGCCTCGCTGGAATCGATGGTTGGAAATCCCTCGGCGGTTGAGTTTTTGTAGATCGGCTGTTCCTTGAATAATCCCCATTGTTTGTCTCTCAAGAATCCTAGATAACCGATGTAGGCAGGGAGGCCGCCTCCGATGATACCTATGTAGGTAATGAGTTCGATCCAGGGTGGTTGCTGGGCAATCTTTGGGTAAGCCGTCTTTACCCAGGGTTCGTAGTCAGGTATCTGGGGGATTAGCATGCCTTTTATCAATGCTGCAATGTCAGGCTTACAGGCGATAGCAGCGATTAAAACACTGACTAGTAGGATAGCGACTACGATAGTTTGAGTCGTTTCCAGTCGTTTGTAGCTCTGGTTCCAGCTGAACACTGCCGCAACGAGTATTAAAGAACTTGCCCAGGCTCGTACAGATAAATCGGATACAATTCCATCTCCCAGCATCCAGGAAATGACGGAGCCGACCGACATTGATAGGGCGGCCAGCAAAAACGGGAGACAGATGACAGTAATGAAAAGCAGACTCATAGGTAGCCAACCCCGGGGGCCTGGAAGCATTAACCAGCTTTGCATCGGGTGTTCACCCGAAATCATCATGTAGCGGGACGACGCATACATCTGAACGCCCTTGAGTAGAATACCCAACGTGAAACACCAAAGAATTGCGTATCCGAAAATAGCACCGCCTCTCGACGCAAAAACGGTTTCTCCGTTGCCAATTGATACCGATGCTATGATTATACCTGGTCCCAGAAAGCCCAGTGACCGCCACCAACGTTTGTCTTTGAGCTGAGCAGGTGGATCGGGATAATGGATAGTAGACATGAAAGTGGGGTGATGAAGCCGAATGAAAGGTCGGATTAGAAATAGGGAGCAAATGACCCAGATATGGAAGCGTTGTTAACCTTTATCATTTTGCTGATCTAATCCAAAGCGAAGTATAATTATTTGAAACAGTTCAATAATCTTTCAAGATCTGATTTTCTGCGTAAAATCAATCTCCATTAGCCCCCAATGAACCCCGATCGTAGAATTAGACTAAAAGACATTGCCGCGGAGGCAAATCTGAGTGTTTCAGCGGTTTCCATGGCCCTGAAGAACGACCAAACGATGTCTTCACGGACTGTAGAAAGGGTGAAGCAATTGGCCGAGGATATGGGATACAAGCCGGATCCAGCACTGTCTGCATTATCAGCTTATCGCAGTAAGCTTCGGGTTCAGCATCAATTCTCCGTAATCGGTCTGGTAACGAACTGGACTGAAAAGGACCTATGGACAAGTCAGGCCCGTCAGAAGCAGGTGATTCAAGGAGCTGAGAAACGGGCGCTTCAGTTGGGTTTCTCTCTTCAGCATTTTTGGGCGAGAGAACCGGGTGTCTCCAACAAACGATTTAGCCAAATCCTAAGGGCAAGGGGAATTCGGGGCCTGATTCTGGCACCTTTCGAGAATAACGATGATGAGTTGGATCTTGAGTGGAATCAGTTTTCAGTTGTTACGATCAGCCGTCCTTCTCGCTACACGCTGTTTCACCACGTGGTTCAAAATCATTATATGGATATGCTCCTTTGCTGGAAAAAGATTCTGGATCGCGGCTACCGACGAGTGGGGTTAGTTGTTCAAAAGAAAATCGACATGAGATGGAGTAATCAATGGGATGCGGCCCACATCTTTTCGCAGCAACAAAGCGGCTCCGTGGAAGACATGATTCCAGTATTGAGAGTCGAAGGAGAAGATGATTTGGACACCATTCGTGGTTGGTTGCGGGACTATCGCCCCCAGGTAGTTATTAGTCGCTGCCATCACTTTCTAGAAGCCGTCCGATTGGAAGGTCTTAAAATTCCAGACGACATCGCGTACATCAGTTTGAACGTGAATGAGGATATAGCCGATGCCACGGGTATCAGCCATCGTCGTGACTTATTAGGTGCGATGGCAGTGGATGTACTTAATAGTCTTCTACAACGAAATCACACAGGACCGGACGAAGTACCGCATGGAACACAGATTGATGGAATCTGGCATGAGGGGTCTACATTGCCACCCTTAGTGCAACCGGTTCGCAGCGTATAATATTATGAATACACCTCCACCTACTATGAAACTCATCGGGCTTTGCGCCGTTCTTTTGCTTATCTTTTCATCGGGCTTCATCAGTGCGGCCAACCGCCCGAATATTCTTCTGATGATGACGGACGACCAGGGGTGGGGGGACCTGGGGACTCATGGAAATCCTTATCTAAAGACTCCGAACCTGGATAGGCTTGCCGCTGAAAGTGTGGAACTTACTCAATTTACGGCCTGCCCGAATTGCTCGCCGACTCGAGCGGGGCTCATGACTGGACGGTATAATTATCGGACCGGTGTCACCGAGGTGTTATCTGGTAATCACATGATGTATTCGGATGAGGTTACGATTGCTGAAGTCCTTGGTGATGCTGGGTATCGCACCGGCATATTCGGGAAATGGCATCTCGGGTCAAATTACCCCATGCGCCCCACGGATCAGGGGTTTGATGAAGCATTGGTGCACAAAGCAGGGGGTATTGGGCAAGCAGCTGGTCCCGCCGGAAACAAATACGATGATCCGATTCTTGAGCATAACGATGTTTCCAAGCAGTATTCAGGTTATTGCGACGATATCTTTGCCGATGCCGCAATCGACTTCATCTCGGAGGAAAGCGATCAACCGTTTTTCGCCTATCTTGCAACGAATCTTCCGCATTTCCCGTTGGTGGTGGGTGATCAGTGGGCCGATCCCTACCGAGAGATGGGCTTGCATGAGCACAATGCCCTAACGTTTGGAATGATCGCCGCGATCGATTACAATGTGGGACGGGTGCTTAAGGCTCTTAAAGAGCGGGCGCTTGAGGAAAATACGATAGTTATCTTCATGTCAGACAATGGTCCGCGAACCCGTCGGACTAAGAACGATATTTATCCTGGTCGTTTCGTTGCGGGTCTAAGAGGCACTAAAACCAGTGTCTACGACAACGGTATCCGTGTGCCTTTTTTCATCCGGTGGCCTGAAAAGTTAAGAGCAGGTGTTAAACTTGATACCATTGCGGCACATATTGATGTCTTTCCCACACTGCTGGACGCCTGTGGAATTGAACCTCCCAGTGATACGAAGATCGATGGCTGGTCTTTGATGCCGTTGCTTACGGGCGAGGCGCAATCGTGGCCTCAGCGCAATCTCTACTTTCAATGGCATGGGGGGGCGATTCCCTATGAGTATGTGCATTTTGCCGTTCGGTCAGATCGTTACAAACTCGTGCAGGGGCAGGACGATCCTCATGGCTTCTATGATCGTCCGTCGCGTGATCAATTGAAGCAGATGCTCGCGGGACTGGAACTCTATGATATTCGTGAGGATCCGAGTGAAATTAATAACCTGGCAAAAGAGCACCCGGAAATCGTAAATCAGATGCTGGCTGACTACGAAGCATGGTTTAGTGACGTGACCCGAGACCGCGATTTCCATTTCCAGGAGCGGACTCATCTGGGCACTCCGCATCAAAGGACCGTTATTTTATCACTGTTCGACAATCGCCAATGGAAAAAAGGGCCGGGTGGTGGTTACTGGGACGTGTTAACCCCGGAGTCAGGAAACTATGAATTCCGCTTGCAGTTCAATTCTGTCGAGAAAGCTGGAAAAGCTGTGATTCGTTATGCGGGTAAGTCTTATTCTAAACCGTTTGAGGCGGGTGCCGATGAAGTCGTGTTCACAGATGTAATTCTCCCTGCAGCTAGCGGTCGCCTGGAGGTTTTTCTAAAACAAGATAGGCTTTCGGTAGCGGTCGACTATGTGGATATAACCCGGACGGATTAGAGTTTCCCCGCTGCGATCAGGCTATCGTAGGTTCTGAGGTAAGCGACTTCGTCGATGAAAATGGGGGTAGCCCGGTAGGCACCCAATCGGTTGCGAGCGACTTCATGATAGTTTCTACCTGTTTTGAAAATAACCATAAATCCATCTTCGGCACCGAGGTAAACTTTATCGTCAGCCAGTACCAGGCTAGGGTAGGCGGTGCCTGTTACTTTTTTTACGTGTTCAGTGTAAACTTCTTCTCCGGTAACAGCGTCCAGGACAATGATAACGTTTTCCCGGCTGACGAGGTAAACGAGGCCGTCGTCTATCAATGGAGAACCGTAGTAACGGTCTTGCTCGATTTCGGTATGCCATACGAGTTCCAGACCGGTTTTGTTCAACTCCTTGAGAGACTGAGGTAACCGGTAGGCGTATGCATCTCCGTTTTCTCGTTCAACACCGCTTGCTGCGTAGATGACTCCATCGACCAGCGCTGGTGTATTGAAGATAGACCAACCGCGGGTGGGGTGGGTGTATACCAGTCCGTCCTTTATGACTTTACCGTCTGTCATGCGGAGGATTTCTCCGCGGGGAGTAAATACGAAATGCTGTCCTTGGACTTCAAATGGTACCGGTGTTCCGAATACAACTTCAGAGGGGGTGCTCCAGAGCTTCTTTCCGGTTTTGGGGTCCAAGGCTGAGTAGTCGGAAAAGCGGATAAGGAGTTTGCCGTCTACGATCTGTGGCATCGTTGCACCGCCCCAATGGTGATCCGGTTTTTCAAGAAAACTTACCCATTCACGATTGCCGTCCAGGTCGTAGGCGACCACCACGCCGTATCCAAATTGAGTATAAATTCGTTTGCCGTCGTAATGCGGTGAATAGGATGTGTAACCGTTGGTCGAGTGGGCAGGCGGCATGGCGTAATCTTTGAAAAAGTCTGCATCAGCCATGTCTTTGATGTTGTTCTCTAGTGCAGAGCGTTCTTCTTCTTTAGCCGCCTTGGATCCACGGGCTTCCTGATTGTCAGGATTCTTCTTGATAGCCGAATCGAGACGCCGAATGTCGTTTCTCAGCCGTCCGCTTTCTTTCCTGATTTTTTCGATCTCAGTTTGGTAAGCCTCCAGCTCAGCTCGTTTGGAGGCGCTTACATTACGCAGCGCGAATAGACTGTTGTCGCGTTTCCAAAGAATCTCACCAGTTTTGCTGTCAGCGCAGATCAATTGGTCTGGTTCTGCGGTAAAGTAAAGTTTGTCATCAACAAGGATCGGGGTGCCGTTACTTTTTGATGGCAGTGGAGTCTCAAAGAGAATGCCTTCTTCCCAGTCAGTAGGTGCGGCTTTTACAGCAAACGTACCGTTGTTATTATCCCGCCAGGTGGGAATGTCTGCCTGGAGTTGAGTGTGAGCTAGAGTGCTGATTATAGCCGTTAGGCAGAGGAGCGTTGTTTTTTTCATGAGGATATTCTTAGGGAGAATACTGTTGTTCGAAGATAAATGGTTAAAGCCCGTTCTCGATCTTTCAACACCAACTGGTGAGAATTTTGGAAAATGGGTGTAATTTTTAATGCGGTGAGAAACTCGCCGCTCTATGTTTGAGCAGCATTTCGGATAATTTACTGTATCTGAAGTGGGTAGGGCAACTGCGTCCTCGCAGTGCCGGATGTTTCCACATTACTCAGCGGCAGTTCCGAGGAGTTAATCGACGACAAAACCGGATGCGAAGCAGACCGGAACATGAGACGCTTTGGCCCTATTAGTCGGTTCGTCGCATCAATAATTGTTCCCTTGGAAAATAGCTGACTTAATCTACCAATCCGTCGTAGAGTAGGCACCTTCTTGGGTGGCGGTGAGATCCCTGTTTCGTTGGATATCGCCGCCAGTCACGGGATCTGCCTGGTGTCCCCAAGCTCTGCGAATGTAAGTCATCGTGGCTGCTAATTCGTCGTTACTCATCATTCCTGCGGGGGGCATTGCCGGTAAAATTTCGGGTGGAGCATAGGTCTTTCCGGCCACTTCGATAGCGCCCTCCAGCCCGTGCAGTAAGATTCTTGCCAAGCGATCAGGGTCACCGGTGACCCAATCAGATTTCACCAGAGGCGGTGCGAGCATAGGCATGCCCTTACCCTCAGCGCCATGGCAGGAGGCGCATAGGCCTGAGTAGATGGTATGTCCTTTT
>CALGUT010000563.1 GCA_937920335.1 uncultured Opitutales bacterium | reverse complement strand
TTCTATACGTTACCTGGTTTATACCTACCCACCTATAGTTCCAACTGGTGATTCTCAGGTGACTATGGAAGCAAATGATAGCTTGTTACCAGCTGAATGGAATCTGCTCACAGACGGAGCCGAAGGCGTACAAATCAGTTCAGACAGCCAGGCTTACGTGGTAAGAGTCCCCATAAAAAGCAGCTTATTCAATCGCCTCAAAATAGTGAGCAACTAACCTAGCTGAATCCAACCTAACGTCATAAAAGACATACAAATAAGGAAGGCGGTACTGCCTCACTGTTAAGCACTGAAAAGTGAGTTTTCATTATCCACACCTAGAATAGTTTCGAAGCTACGGACGTGCCCACCCAAAATCGCTACCCAAGTAGTCGTAGAGCTGCTTATTGTGAGGGTCAAAATAATCATTAAGATATTCGATCGCTTCAATCGGAGGACCTTGGGGCTTACTACCCACGTTCTCCTTCGCCAAATCTGAGATTTCACAGTGTCGATCAACTCCGAGGAATGAGAAGATCTGCCTCAAGGTCTCTTTGGGGTTATTGAAGAACGCTTCACCGCTCAAGACCAAGAGTTGTTCACGAGCGAATAGCTTATGATACCGCAGCAATTGCTCATAGTAGAGCCCACGGCTTTTATAACTGTGATAGCGAAAGGCCTGGCTCTTGTAATCCTTGCTTCTAAGGCAGGATGATAAGCGTTCCTCTTCACCCACAAGCGCTTCCATAAGTGGCAGGGTCTCACGACCCGATTTCTTCTCCATCCTGTAATGAGAGATGGCGCGCTCAGTAGGATTGCGAAGCAACGCTATCATCTTCATCTTGGGATTCTGATCAAAAACCCGCCCAGATACCAAAGGATTGAACAGGTAGGCTGGAGATGCTTCAAAGGCCATATTTCCCGGCTTCATCCGCGTTTTTCTGGGGAAATATGAGCGATACCAGGACTCACCCTTGTCATAGGTATCTACAGATTCATTCAGCCCTCCATCAAAGTAATGCACTTCCTTCTCATGGGAGGCCACTAACCCTGGATGCTGACTCAAATAGTAGGCTAAACTCGTCGTGCCTGCTTTCTGAGCACCGATGACCAAGAAATCGGGGAGCACCCGTGCCCTCCACGTAAGTCTGCGGAACAACTGCTTAAGCGATTCGTAAGTTTGAGCCATGGGTAAAATTCAAGATACAACAACAATCCCGTAGCGACCAAAAGGCTGTCAACAACACTACAACAACAAATCCAAAAACCAAGAAAGCCCGGAGCAGACACCCCAGGCTTTCAAAAAGTTAACTTCGGTTACGACTTAACCAGAAATCTCTTCTTTGTGAAATATCGCCCAGTCGTCCAGGTTGTTGAGATTTACCGCGTCCCGGGCTGAACAACAGTCGTCGTTCAATCCAGCTAGACCAAAGATCTCTCCTCGGGTATCATCGTCGTGGATGTAACCCGTAACGGCCGCATTGTGCGCAGCGATGTCCGCATCGGCTTTCATGTTTTCTTTTACCCAAGCTTCAAATTCGACATAACTAGGTTTGCTCTCAGCAATAAAAACCAAAGTCGCATCTTTATCGAGACCGAGGGCGTCTAAGGTCATTTGATCATACCCTGCACCACAGGCCGGGTATTCGTCATGGAGTTTGCCAGCAGCGCCCAAGGAAGCTTTTTGCCAAAAACGAGGTAAGTGAAGCACACCGAGGGGGCCGCAGGTGCCAGAACTGATTGTAGGAACGATTTTGCTCATGAATAAGACTTTGAGATTATAAGTGTGTTAATTGAATTTCATTAAAAACCCAATTCCATTGATCCTTCAAGCCTGTGAAGGCGAATCTCCGAAATAAAATCGAGATTTATGGAAAAGCGTTCAAAATACGAGATTCCTTAGACTCGCGATTCGCAAAACGAACCATTTCACCCCCTCACAATCTTCTCAATATCCACCGAATACATCTGGCGCGTTCCGCCACTATGCGTTGAGTCAAAAAATACGCGATTCCCCTGCTGATCACAGCGCGGATGCAGATCACAGCGCCATTCTCCCGTAAAGATTTCTGGCTCATGGAAACGCCCTAACACTACTTTCTTTTTCGTTGGGACATGATAAAGATAAAGCGTCTGCTTTCTGTCATTAGGATCCGGGTACGTATCGTTTAATATCCACTCATTATCCGTATGCGGCACATAAGTATTATGACCATTAACCCGCATCGCCTCGTTATCGAGCATCGTAAACTCCTTCGTCTTATCGGGAAATTCATAGAAGGCCGCCTTGCGACTTTTCTCCGTAGTCGCCCAAGCGGTAATCATATCATCTCCTTTCCATATAAAATGAGAGAACGTCCCGCTATCATTAAGGGCATACACATCGCTGCCGTCTACATTGGCAGTTATGGCTCGAGTCATATGGTGACTGCTAAAACCCGGCTTTCTCCAACTGGGATTTGCTTCAAGAAAGGCGCTCATCTCATCATAAGATGCTTTTGGCCGGAAACGATTGAGAAAGATAAAGCGAGTTGCACTCGGATTGACCAGTAGATGGTTAAACCAGTGATAGTTTTTCGAAATATCCGCAGGAAATCCCGGTAAACGGGCAATCTCAGCATAAGAAAGAATGAGCTCGGAACGCCCCGTCTTTAGATCCATCTTATAGATCCCCTTGGTCGTAGGTGCTTTCTCGAATCGCTTTGAGCGTTTCGTTGGATAACCATAACCAGGTCGGAAAAACTGCAGACGATCCATGTCGACGCACAGCGCAAATGAGCCATCCGGGGACAAGGTGTAAATCGCCTTGGGAAGCGTTCGTGTTTGTTGGGTCCGGATGTTGTAAATTTTACTCAAGAAACCCTGCCCACGATCATGATCGTTCCAGATCACTTCTTCATTTGAACCGGGAATCCACTGAAGCATACAACCCTGTTGCCATCCCCAAGCAGTTGAGCTGCCGATTTCTGTCCAGCTGTTTCCATTCTCAAGATCAATCAAGCCGATATTCAACGTATCTTTAACCGTCGGAGAACGAAAAAACGGATCCACCTGATTTCCAACCGCATAACGCCCCGTCGGATCAATCTGCTGTTTGTCGTAATACCCCATCCAGTGCTGTTTAGCACCATCGGTAATCTGCTCGATATCGAATTGAGGCGCATGGCTATAGCCACGTAAGTTCAATTGCGGCAGTAAGACGGAAGCTACTCCCGCAGTCACCGATCGATGAATAAAGTCTCTTCGCGATATCATTAGCAGAATCAGAGACCAACACAGAAGGGCTTTCAAAAGCAAAGGCCATACGAGTAAAGTTAAACACTTACTTCATCAATTCACGATACCACCCCATTAATTCGACTGTCTCACGGACTAATAAAGTCCAATCATCATAAAGATCAGATATGCCCGGTGCCACTATAGAACGAAAACCTGAATTATGAAAAAAAACCGCAAGAGGTGAACCTGGAGGTCCGAATCCTATTTCCCTAGCGACTAACCCTAAGTCGATTCAATGCCTCATCGCCATGCGCGAGACTATCTTCGCCATTCGTCAACCACTCGAGATTGAAAGAAGCTACGGACATCGCGTTGTTCTTAAAGTGATTGTTGTCCCAACCCTCGATCGACCCTCCTTCATAAAGAACGTGAATTATTCCATCTTCCGTAACGGCCATATCTGAGTAGCCGGAAATACCAGGGTCCAAGACTTTGGATACCGGCCAGGTGTGCCCTTCGTCGTAGCTCATCCTTACTGTAAGATTCGTTCTGTGACGATTGCGCGCAGAGCGGGGCGTTGACGCTTTACCCGCCACCCAGGGATCGTGACGACTGTCGGGATTGGCAAAAAGGATACGATTTTCCGATTGGTAAGGCTGCATCGAATACCGGACCATACTGCCAAAGCAGATGGGCTCGAAAAAAGCATCGTGAAAATACGGCTCTGACCAATCGGTCGCGCCATCTTTACTGTAGGTTATCAATCGACGATAATTGATGGATTCATTACGCGCGTTAAACATGACCCGTCCATCGGCAAGTTGGATGACCGAGGTCTCATTGGGAATCACTGAAACATCGTTATCAGGGATTGCCACTTCCCCTGCGTGCCACGTTTTACCATGATCATCACTGTAGACAGAAACTACGATTGACGGACGATGGCCTCGGTGCTTGGGACCAAACTCCTTGCCTCCACCATCCGACAACCAAAAGGGAACCACCAACCGTCCATTCATCATCTGGATTCCATGTCCCGGGCCGGGTGCCAAAACCACCCAGGGATAGATTTTTCTGAACTCATTTATCGCAGCAGTGATTTCAATCGGTGTATCCCAAGTCACACCATCATCGGAGGACTTCGTGTAAAAGCACTTTGCGTAATCGATCTGATAAAGGAGATGCACCTCGCCGGTTATATAGTCGGTTATCGGCATCGCGTTGTCACAGGGCAAATCTCCGTCCTCGACAACCACCTGCATTGGATTCCAGGTTTTGCCCATATCCGTACTGCGCCGCATGACAATATTGATGGGATCCCAGTCTCCCCCCTTCCCTTTACGAGCTGCCGCAAACGCCAACAAGGTCCCTTCCTTGGTCGCAACCATCGAAGCAATGCGGTAAGTAAAGTAGCCATTCGTTCCAGCTTCGTAAATCACCTGGCGATTCATTTCAGGTGAAGCAATCAATGACAATGAGGCCATCAGGCCCACCAAAGCGACAAGTGTTTTCATAAATTAATTTCCTTCATAGAGGGGATTAGGACGCATAGGATCGGCACCCACCTTTGTCCGCCACGCACTAAGCTCAGTTAACAGCTCCCGGGTCTTTCGTTTCTCTTTGTTTGCCAGGTTAGTTGTTTCGCCAATATCAACCTTTAGGTTATACAATTCTAACTCACCCGTGTCGTACTTTTCGATGAGTTTCCAATCACCCTTGCGAATTACGCCAGCCGGGAAGTTTTCAGGGTGCTGGTTGTAGTGCGGATAATGCCAAAAGATCGATTCACGGTCGAGGGTTCCCTGCCCCCGCAATACAGGGGTCAGATCCACACCGTCCAGGTGTTGTTGAGGTCGTTTCGGCTGATTGGTTGCAGCTAGGATCGTCGGGTAATAATCAGAGCTCGTGACCAGTTCATGAGAAACCGATCCGGGTTTCGTTACCCCCGGCCATTTGATAATTACTGGAACGCGCAGACCACCTTCATAATTTGACCCTTTGTTGGCCCGAAGGGGAGAGTTATCCGTAGCTTTGGCGAATCCGCCATTATCACTCGTAAAGATCACCAGTGTGTTCTCCTCAATCCCCTCCTCTTTCAGCGCGTGCATCAACCGCCCGACTCCATCGTCTACGGTTTCTACCATGGCTGCATAGCGTGGGTCTCCCTGGCGTTGATCTGCCGGTATATTTTCATATTCAGCCACCTTTTCGGGCTTTCCCTGAAGCGGTGAGTGAACCGCATATAGGGACATCATCAAAAAAAATGGCTCCTCTGCATTTTCCCGAATAAACCGATCACCTTCGTCCATGATGCGATCTGTCAAATAATCACCTTCTTTTCCGCTAATCGGAGACTCTTTGAAAACCTTCAGACCCGGCGTTGTGGGAATCCGCCAGCTTCCTTCAAACGGATACCAGTAACTACCCGGTGCGCCATAATCACGCCCAGCCACATTGATATCGAATCCTTGATGTTCGGGGTAATAGTAAGGAAGCGGGCCCAAATGCCATTTACCCATGAACGCGGTTCTATAATCACCCTCT
>CALGUT010000562.1 GCA_937920335.1 uncultured Opitutales bacterium | reverse complement strand
CCGCCCATGACGCTGAGTACGACTGCCTCAATTAGAAATTGGATTAGGACATCGGTGCTTCTGGCTCCGACGGCAACACGGATACCGATTTCTCGGGTACGTTCTGTGACGGAAACCAACATGATATTCATAATTCCAACGCCTCCAACAACCAGTGATACGGCGGCTACAATCGTCAGGAAGGTAGTCATCGTTTGGGTGGTAGACGTAAAGGCTTCGGTTAATTCGGACTGACTTCTTACAGTGAAATCATCGTCCTGCCCATCGATCAGTTTGTGGGCAATGCGCAAGGTTTGTGAAACCTCCTCCTGGGCCGCATCCATGACATCGACGCTTAATGCGCTTACATAAATCTGACTGACATATTGAGAGTCACCACGTAGTCGGAAGGCAGCGGTCGTTAGTGGAACCAGCACCGTATCGTCCTGATCCTGACCACCTGCACTTTGACCTTTGGCCTTTAGCACTCCGATAATTTTAAAAGGGGTTTTTTGAATACGAATAGTTTGTCCGACGGGGCTAACGCCATTGTACATATTTTCCACGACTGATGCTCCTAAAACAGCAACCTTGGTCTTTGCTCTCATATCCCGTTCGGTAAACATGGTGCCGTCCTCAACCTCCCAGCTTTTTATAGTCAGGAAATCAGGGTCTACTCCTTGCACACTGGTAAACCAATTCGTCCCGCCACCGATCACCTGTCCACTTACTTGAACGATCCCAGAAACGGCCATTACCAAACTGCATTGTTCTCTTATTTTTTCTATATCATCGATAAAGAGAGTTCTGGAGCTTCCGGCGCCGCGTCTAACGCCGCCGAGTGAGTTCGACTCAGATCGAACCATTAGTAGGTTTGTGCCCAATGAGTTGATACGATCTTCAATATCTTGTTGCGCGCCATCGCCGATAGCACGCATTACGATTACCGCACCTACGCCGATAATGATCCCTAACATCGTTAGGACACTTCGAGTACGATTCTTCATCAAGCTCCCTTGAGCGATGCCGAGTAGTTTGAAAAATTTCATAGGCTGTTCCTAGAGTCCGATTACGCCGGAGAATTCGGCCAGTTCTTTCTTTGCATCGCTTCGATCTTCGATCTGTGTATCTTGAACAACCAGACCGTCGCGCATCTCAACCACGCGTTTGGTAAAGCGGGCAATGTCGGGTTCGTGAGTTACCAGAACGATCGTAATACCCTGATCGTTAAGCTCCTGAAACAGTCCCATTAGGTCCAGAGAGGTCCGCGAATCAAGATTACCCGTAGGTTCGTCTGCGAGAATTAAGGCAGGATCATTTACCAGAGCTCGGGCAACGGCGACCCGCTGTTGCTGGCCGCCTGAAAGCTGTTGTGTCTGGTGATCCATCCGGTTGGCAAGTCCGACCCGTTCAAGGCATTCGGCCGCCTTTTTCTTGGGGTTTATTTTTGATTTGCTACGTTGATAAACGAGTGGAAGTTCGGTGTTTTCTAATGCCGAAGTTCGAGAAAGTAGGTTAAATCCTTGAAAAACGAATCCAATCTTCTGGTTTCTTATATCTGCCAATTGATTGCGGGAGAGCTTATTAACAGGGATTCCATCCAATAGGTAGGATCCGGTCGTCGGTTTATCCAGGCAGCCTATGATATTCATGAAGGTAGACTTACCGGAGCCAGAAGCGCCCATGATACTCACGAATTCACCCGGACTGATGGTTAAGTTAACCCCTCGTAGTGCATGAACGGGCTCTGCCAGCTCGTAGGTCTTCGTGAGGTCTATCGTTTTTATGACTTCTTCCATGATATTTGAGGGCCGAACTAAAATCTGCGACCGCCACCACCGCCGCCACCTGGGCCGCGTCCGCCGCCACCGAATGGATTGGTTGGACGAGTAGATTGGGTTGTAGAGGGAGCCAGAACTTTCGTAATAATCTCTAAGCCTTCGGGGGGTTCTTCATCGCGCAAAGCCATGACCTCAGTTGTAATTCCATCGGTAACTCCCGTGCGTACGGGCATGACTTTAAGTGCTCCCGCATCGTCTTTGTACCAAATAGTCCCTATGCTAGGACGGCTTCCACGGGCACCTCCTGCCGCGCCACCGCCACCAGCAAAACCACCGGCACCAGCAAAACCACCGCCGCCTTGTCCGCGTTGCCTCCGCTGGCCTCCCTCGGTACCTCCTTGTCCCCGTTGCCGGGTTTCTCCGTTTGCACCTCCAGCGGCAGCTTCTCGCCTGGCAAGTGCTTCCTCACGCAGCTTCTCTTGTGCAGCGATCATTTCGTCGCTCAACTTTAAGTTGAGAGCTGAAGCTGGAACGGATAATACATCTTGAACCTCGTCGACGACAAAGTCGAGAGTGGCTGTCATGCCGGGAAGGAGAACGAGTCTTGGGTTTTCCGTCTCAACAACGACGGTGTAATTGACTACGTTTTGTACCACAGCGGGTTGTAGACGAATTTCTACAACCTGACCGGTAAAATTTCTTTCAGGATAGCTTGCTACTGTAAATCGGACGTCCTGGCCTTGTTTGATTTGGCCGATGTCACTCTCATCCACATTTGCGAGAATCTCCATGAGCGCTAAATCTTCAGCGATGATGAATAGACGGGGAGTGTTGAGGCTGGCTGCTACGGTCTGACCTTTTTCTACGTTGCGGTCGATGATAACTCCACTGATCGGCGCTCGGATTTCGGTGAATTCGCGGCTTCGTTTAATGCGCTCCAACGCTGCTTCCGCGCTAAGTAATGCCGCTTCAGCGGTTTCCCTTCCAATATCGTAGTTGAGAAAATCGTTTCCGGATAAAAATCCCTGTTCGTAAACGGGGAAGAATCGGTCGTATTCGGTCTGAGCTCGTCTAAGATTTGCTTTTTGTCGCATGAGATCGGCCTCAGCGCTCTTGACCTGAGCATCTAGTACCGAGGGATCAATCAGAGCGATCAATTGACCTTTTTCCACCTGGTCGTTAAAATCTGCATATACTTCGTCGATAGTTCCGGATACCTGTGTTCCCACCTCAACTAATTCGCGAGCGACCAGAGTGCCGGTCGCGGTAATCATATTAAGTATATTTTTTCGCTCTATCTTAGAGAAGTTGTATTGGGGAGCTGATTCTGAAGAAACGTCCTCTTTGGTGTAGAAACGATAGCCTCCGTAGCCTATGCCAGCCAGAAGGATAAAAATGATGATCGCTTTTTTCATAAATACTATTGGAGTTCGGGGACTTGGGTATTCAGTTGTTCGATAAGAAATGCTTCGATGGTTCCGTCCTGAAGGGTTATGTCCAAGCGGTTGGTAAAGAGATTAAACCAGGATTCCTCAACAGAGACAGCGGCGTCTAGCCGAGTGGATCTGAGACTATTTACATCCAAGAGGTTGGCAGCACCGGCATCGAAGCGGGCTTGTTCGGCTTCGAGTGCAGCATCGGCGGATAGTAGCTGTTCCTCTGAGAATCTGAGTTGCGCCTTGGCGGTGTTGAAATCGAGGACTGCTTGAAGCAGGTCGGTGCGGGCGCCTTGTTTGAGATCAACCAGGTCGAGCTGCTCCTGCCGTTGTTGGATGGTGGCCCGTGCGACATTGGTTGAGGTTCTTCTGCGATCGAATATGGGAATGGATAGGCTGAGTCCTCCCGAGAGTTCCGGTTGAGTTTCGAAAAACTGACCTCCTACGCCGGCTCTTGAGTCGAGACTTGAGTAATTGGTTCTCAGGCTTGCAGATGCAGATACCCGGGCTTTCCCACCAGAAGCGGCAACTCTGATATTCTCCTCGGCGGCGGTAATGCGGAACTCCTGAGCCAAAAGGTCGGGGCGTTGGACAATACGGCCCCAACTAGCCTGAACGTCGGGTTCTGGAAGGTAGTCTTGGTTGCCCCAGCGACTTCCCGAAAGATCGAGCACAATGTCGGTTTCAGGTGAGATCAGGAGCAAGTCTTTAAGGAAATAGAGACTTCGCTGGTAAGACTGTTTGGCTTGAGCAAGTCGACGTTCGCTGTCTGCAACCAGAGAACGTTGGCGAAGAACATCGGCTTCTATGCGGATTTGGTTTTCGAAACTGACTCGAATCCGTTCGAGATTCTCCTGTCTGGAGGCGAGTTCTTCGGTTTGGATTTCAATCTCTTTTTGGCGTAGGATTGCTTCCATGAACCGGAAAATCGAATTGAACAGCACGAATTGCTTGGAGCGATTAAAGTCTTGAATGCTAGCTTCGAGGCCTGAGCGCGCTTGATTGATTGCGGCCTCTCGTCCACCGCCGGTGTAAAGATCCACGGATGAGTTGAGGCTACCGCTTAATGATTCAGAAAGCTCTCCGGTGTCCCAAACCGGATCCCGTCCATCGCCGAAATAGCGGAGATTGCCTCCGAGCGAGCCGGTAAGGTTTGGTTGAGAGTCGGCTTCCTCGAATTGTAAGTCATTCTCTCGTAGCTCGACCTGCAGTTTTGATCGCTCGATCGAGAGGTTTTGGCGGAGGGCTAGAGAGATAACGTCTGAAATAGCCAGCGACTGGGTCTGCGCATTTGAGATTTGTGCCTCTTGGCCTCTCAAGGTGGAGCTAAGCAAGAAGGAAATGAGTAGGTAGTTAAATAAGCGGGGCATTCGTGGAAAAGATCTGGGTTGGACTGTTTGTATAACGTGAGCGTTCGGAGAAAGGTTTCACGGGATTTAATAAAACCTATATTTAATGGAACTTCCTTGAAAACGGGGCCAAATGGATGAGTTTTTCGTTGCACCCTAAACGCCGTAAAATCAGCTTTGTTGCTTATTACCCCGCTGGTTTTTCGAAGCCTGGCCTCCATTCTTAACCATCTCCGCATTCTTATGAATCTATTACTGCCTCCCATACTGGCTGCATCTACGTCGTGGCCCTTCTTCGTATTGGCGATTGGAATACTTTTTATCGTAATTTCGATCGCTGTGTTTCGGTTTCATGCATTTATTGCGCTGATACTTGCCGCAATCCTCGTTGGAGTATTGGCTGAAACACTACCTGGCGGTGAAGGAGCGAACCACATTGTAACGGCTATCGAATTGTCGATGATGGAGTTCGGTGTCACCGCGGGTAAGATCGCTTGGGTGATCGGGGTGGCCGCAGTTATTGGCATCTGTTTGATGGAGAGTGGTGCGGCTGATCGTATCGTGCGGAGCCTGGTCAAGGTGATGGGTGAGAAACAGGCGGGCTGGGCGATGATGATAGCGGCTTTCTTTCTCTCGATCCCGGTATTCTTCGATACCGTTTTCTTTTTGATTATTCCTCTGGCGCAGGCCTTGGCGTTTCGATTGGGAAAACGCTATGTGTATTTCGTGATGTGTGTATCTGCTGGGGGTGCACTGACGCATGGATTGGTTCCGCCGACTCCGGGTCCGCTGGTCATGATCGAGACGCTTCAGTTGGATCTTGGGTTTGCTATGATTATGGGCATCTGTCTGGGCCTTCCTGCCGGAGCGTTTGGTGTTTGGTTAGCCGGTCGTATGGATAAGAAGCTCAATATTGGGCTGAGGGAAAGTCCCATGGTTAAAATCGCCGACCTGAAGAGCATAGTCGGTAAGGACGATAAAGACTTACCGTCTTTTTGGGTATCTATACTACCCGTTGTGCTTCCCGTTTTTCTCATTGCCCTGGCTTCAAGTGTAAAGGCGTTTGGTAGTGGAGAGCCGAGTGGCTTGAATACGGCAATCGAAGTATTGGGTAACAAGAATCTCGCTATGGCGATTGGAACGTTGATCGCTATCTACCTAATGGCCTCTCAGAGAAAGATGAAAATGGGGCCCCT
>CALGUT010000561.1 GCA_937920335.1 uncultured Opitutales bacterium | reverse complement strand
TAAACACTGGTATAAATCAACCAAGCACTAACCCTTAGCTACTTCAGCCCCTAAAGTTATATCGGAGTGGTTGGAAAATAATTTGGCTGCAAAGGCAGGATCAACTGAGTCAAGCGATCTCACGATTAAAGGCCATTCGGCAAAAAAAGTGGAGTGAGACGATAAGCGATTCACAATCATTATCTAATAGTTCAAAGATTCGTATCAATCCTACTGATTTAGTGAAGTTAATGACAAAATTGGACAAGCATGCCTCTCTTCAATCTAGTTGTATGAAGAGTATTCCTCATCTTTCAATTATCTACGAACAACACCTTAAAGATCAATCATTGCACCAAGATACGGCAAATCTCATTTTCAACTATTTAGGTATTCCCCCTGTTGTAGTAAATACTAACATGAAAAAGCAGTCAACAAACCGACTTGTGGACGGCATTGAAAATCCTGGTGAAATCATTGCAGCTTTAAAAGGCACACAATTTGAGAAGTATATAAAAAATATTACTAATTGAGTCGATGACCTTATTTCCTATCCCAATTAGCCAAACTGACGACCGTCTAAAGAAGCCTTCCCAGCATGCCCAACCATCAGGCGGCGGAACTCATACCGGACAAGTGAACATGACCGGCTCGAGAAAGTCGCATTTTACCTCGAAGCTTAATTTATATTCGCGGCTGAATCGATCACATTACTGATTATCTAGCTACGGAGTAGGCGCCAAATTCACCGTAGGCGATGGTGTGAGCATCCGATGCGGAAACGGCCATGCCGACGAGTAGTTTCTGTGGTAAATTGAGGTCTGCTTCGGAAATCAAAGTCCAGTTTAGACCATCTTGAGAATACTCGGATTGAAAGACGTTTCCCTGTCGGCTTATCTTAAGCCATATCGGCGCCGGAATTCCTTGTAGGGAAAATGCGTCCGGTGTGGCACCATAAGTGTTTCGGCTTTGAGTATTTAGGCTCCCAACGTTAGAAGAAAGAGCTGCAAAAAATGGAGCATCAGGGCGCGTACTTTCCCTCACCATCAATCCCGCTTGAGCCTTTGATTCGGTTGCAGTTAAGCTATCCATTTTAGTGAGTGTTTCAAAGTCGCCCTCGACTTCTCGGTTAACGAAATGAAATGAATCACTTCGCCCTCCGATACCATCCCCACTAGCTTGTATAATATAAGAATCTGCGTCTGGGGTGTAGGCAGTATCCCCGGTTATGCCTACCGCGCCAATGTCCACGTTTGTAACGGTATCGAATACTGATCCAGCTTCAAGGCCCACGACTTTAAGATCACTAAGTACTGCCACCAAGAAGTCATCTGCTTTGTTGGCAGATGCGGCTAGGCCGAGAAAATAGGTTTCTGATAGATTGATGCTGTCCTCAGCTAGAAGAGACCAATTGTTGCCATCAACGGAATAGTATACTCGAACGTAGTTCCCGATTTTGGTTAGTCGGAGCCAGACTGGAGCTTCGATGATTCCTTTACTGGAACGTTTCGTTCCGCCTCCGCTTTCCAGCCGACGGTCGAATGCAACTCCACTGGAAGTCGCATTTATAAACGCGAAACTAGAATCTTCGGTTGCTGAATCTCGTAACATGATACCAGCTGCTCCTGAATCATCGCTTACGTAAAGAGAATTGACGACGACAGTCGTCTCAATGTCTCCGCTTATCTCGCGGTATGTGAAGTGAAAGTTGTCTTCGACTCCCCATATATTGCCCCCGGTAACTGATAGTGTGTATTGATCATCTGCAGCGTTGTAGGTTGTAGTTCCGGCAGGAGTTCCGCTGGTATCGACAACGACTAACTGCTCGTCTAGCGGTCCGGTTGGTACTGAGTTCGGATTGTTCTGGATAGGTGTATCCTTTTGAAGTAGCTTATTCTGAACGCCACCCAGGGATTGAGAAAGCTCAGGTCCCTGCTCCGCTAAGTAGAGATGTTCTTGTTTCCCCGGCTCAATATCCTCCAGGGCAATCTGAAGTATATCTAGTGGGCTAACGGGAATTGACCAGGCAGGGCTAGAAACAATTCCATGCTGTGTTGCTTCAGATGGTATATCGGTATCAATAGCCCAAACGTAGAGTCTCTTGCCTTCGATTCCGGCGTTTTCCATTGAAAGGTCTTGAGCAAACGCGCCGTCGAATTCCAGTTGATTGGGGGAGGTAGTTGTAGAAGTACTTTGAATGGAGGTACCGGCAAAATTACCGATTCTCTCTCTCGTGATTTCTTGAAAGTGGATCTCTAAATATTCGAGGTCATTGAATGCCTCTGAGATTTGATCGTCTGTGAGCGAAAAGAATCCCAGGCGAACGATTGCTCCTGAGGGTAGGTCTGTTCCGTCAGCCTGGCCTATAGCAGCTCCGGGATTTTGGCTTCCCCAGGTTAGATGTACCACTGCTGCTTTCGCGGTGACCGTTAAGATAAAGAAGCTAATGATAAACGCTAGGATCCGCTTTTTAGGGACTGTACTTGATCGTATTTGCATGATGTCGAAGCTTGGATCCGTTTTTAAAACGTCTCGCCTTGTGGAAATATTTCAGGTCGGACCCACTGTTTCCGTTCTCCCTTGTTATTTATTAGTAGAGCTGATCCCGCTCCGATGGTGGTGCCTTCTTGGGATGTAAGAGGATCGTTGGTTAGCCGCCAACCGTTTCCACCAATGCTATTAGCCGCATCTCTCACGTAGTAGGTCCTAAACGAGAATTCACCATCGTGAATAGAAAGCAGATCCGCTCGGGAACTGATTCCTTGATGGAGTATTGAATCCAGTTCACTTGGTGTGCCAAAATTTGAGGTTCCTAATGTGAATGCCTTTGAGGATTCTGAAGTCCCTAGGATGCCTAGATGCGGATCTATAAGGTTTAGTCCTTGTTCAATGACGATTACGTCCGGTCCCGATTTCACTGCTCCAGTAAAATACACGTTTAAGTCGGTTTCAGAAATTCTACGAATGTAAAGGCCGGCATTACGGGGAATAGGCCAGTCTCCTTTGTCTACTGTTGGCTCATTAATGGAACGCCACCCTCTCTGAGTATTATCACTGGTACGGTAGTAGAATGTTTCTTGGGAAGGCGTTGCTCCGGGCATTAGAACCGTGATCATATCTGCGTTATTGCTGCTACCGCCGTCCAAGCCCGCTTCATTTGATGCTCCAAAAAGATAGTTTAAGGTTAGGTATTTCCTTATCGTGATAGTTTCGCCACCGACCAGGACTCCTGAATAGTCTTCAATGATTGAGAGGGTGTCGGAACTGTGTGAAAGAATACCGGAACAGAGTCCAATCGCCTGTGGATTATTACTGGCTAGAATCTCAACATAGTGACTTTGGCGGGTCGGGTGGAGGTCGAATTGGTTGCTTTCCCAATTGGCAACTGTTGCTTGAATTGAGAAGGGAACTGGGGGCCCTGATTTGGAGAGGCCGGTAAACTCTCGAATGCCAACGAACGATGGAGCGACAAAATTGTCTCCAGATGACGTCGCATTCTTGCCTTTGAGAGTAATTTGAAGGAATCCAACGGTTTCTGAGGTTCCACTCATTTGAGCATAGACGCCTGTGGCCGAAACCATGTAGAGTAAGATAAGGAATGAAAGACCTCGATTTCGTTGAGCTTCGGGTTGATGGTTGTGTCTAAGCGTGATCACGGAAGTTGGAACTTGGAAAAGAGATGAAAATTTCTGGCGCAGGCGTTTTGCAAAGTGCTGTTAAGTAAGAAATCATGCCGTGCGGTGTTGTGGTGTCATTAGTTTTCTTTCAGTTGACATCTCTTTTACGACCTCGCTAGGTCGGACCGATTGGCTAGCTTTACTTTTACAAATAAATCCCAATCTAAAAGTCCGACTACGAAAGCGTCTATAAACACTACCCAGCAGTGTTCGAGCTCCAGAGGATAACAATCGGTGAGAGTCATTGTGCTAATGCCGTTATTTTTGTGGGTAGTCAGGGGCTACCCTACCTTTGGATAAGCAATTTTGAGCTATTAATTTCGGGGAAACTCACAGCTAATAGTTTTGAATATTTTAGATACTGTGCTGATACTGATGCGATTAGTCATGCTGTAGCGCAGGTCGGTTAGTAGTTGAAGAAGCCAAGTGGGTTTGGCGGTGCCGATTCATTTGCAGGTTTATCTAAGAACAGCCCTCTCAAGAATGAAATATGCAACGGGTGTAATTCTTTTACGTTTCTTTCCTCTGATAGTCTGTCTTTCAGTAAAGTCGGAAGGGTTCGACGCTTCAGGTCCGGTCGGTTTTCATACGATAACTATTCCAGGTAATGGTTCAGCGCTTATTGGTATGTTGCCCAGGGAAAATGTAGTCTTATCTGACGTGCTGGACTCAGCATCTGGAACAATTTTGACGGATTCTAATAATGACTTCAGGATTTTACTAAGTGCTCCTTCTGCCTACGTAGTTGAGCTCAATACGGGAAAAAACGAAGGAAAAGTATTAGATGTAGTTTCTTTCAACGAACACGAATTGATTGTCAGTGAAGCCGTTGAGCCTGAAACGAATGTCGCTTGCAGTGTAAGAGCTCTTCGGAGACTCTCCGAGATTATCAATCCACTCTTGCTTTTATCGACCCACGATTATGATCCGGATAAGGCAGATCTCATTCTTGTCCCGACAAAATCAGGTAGTTTCAACCGATTTTTTGTGTCGTCTCATACGAGATATCCAGTGGGGTTTTTCAACGCAGAAACTGGCCTGCCTGAAGATCCGTATTTACACTACAGCAAATCTATCCTCGTTTTTCGAAGGGCTGCTACAGACTTAACCCTGACGATCTCTGGGAGTATCAAAGATAAGCGAACATCTTTGCCGGTTAACGATATCTTTAATTATTTTAGTTCGCTGACGATTCTGAGTGTTAACCTGAGTAATTCGGATCTGGATAAATATATGCATCCGGGTAACGATCGAACAGCCGATATCGTTTGGATCCAAGAGTCTCCGGCGAAGCCATTTCAACGGTATTTCTATTCTGATGGTATGCAAAATGGTCTGGCCTCAGGCTGGTGGAAGCTAGGAGATCCTTTATCCAGAATCGATCCGTCAGAGGTAGTATTGGGCTCAGGTTTTATTATTCAGCGACGTTCGCAGGAATCCTATAATGTAATACTTGCTCCTTTGGAATCAAAACGCCCATGAATTTTCTAATTGGAGAGGGGGCAACGAAGTGTAAGCGGATACAAAATGCTCTGAAAATCTTAAGCGCATTTTCACTCTTGGCCATGACTTTGGGCTATGGTTCGCTTTCTATATCCAACTACAATGGCTTTGAATCAAGTCCTGTGGTCGACCATCGAGGGATTCCTTTGACCAAAGCGACGGGAGGGTTCATTGCAGTTGGTACATTTGTCAATCTGCCGGTCGCTATCGTAACTGAAATCGACGGATCGATTAAAGCGAGCGAATATCAACGAATCCTAGATAATTTTATAGTATTCTCATCAGGATCGAGTTTTTGGGATTCGACCGCTCCTTTCTATTATAGCGGAATTTTTTCTTTCCAGGACAATAGGACCGTAAGTGGAAGTTTGTTCGACAGAAAACCTATTTATGCGATTATCGTGAAGGGGAATAGTCTGGAATCTGCAAGTGAGGTCATGGTAATCAAGACCGATGAGTTCTTTGAGGGCGCAGACGATGAGAATCCGTTCCCTAGAACGATCGGTCTTGGAGCCTCATCTCCTGCAATTCAGGTAATTGGGGAAAGGGAAACTTATTCAGTAAATGCCTCCATTCTGGAT
>CALGUT010000560.1 GCA_937920335.1 uncultured Opitutales bacterium | reverse complement strand
AAATACATTCGCAACTTTCGCTCCAATCTGCCGTGGTTTCACCATCAAACCCGCAACTACCCGCACAAGCAGGGTAGCTACCAGATTCTCCATCAATACCACGCTCAAGGTAAACTCTCCCCCGAACAAGCTGTATTCACGACACTGACACGGCCGCGCGAACAGCTTTTCGATACCGAAAAAGATCCGCACGAGCTCAACAATCTCGCCGAGTACCCCGAGTATCAAGCCGTACTCCGTCGCAAGCGCGAACAACTAAACCGGTGGCAGCATGAAATACTCGACCTCGGTTTCATGCCGGAATCTCAATGGTGGACGCGATTCGGTGTAGCAGGAGACAAACTCGACCGACACAGCCTGGTACGCGACCAGCCAGAAGTGTATCCATTATCAGCGATCATGCAGACCGCCGACCTGATTGACCGCGGCTCCGACGTATTACCTGAGCAGATACGGCTTCTCAATCACAGTGATCCTGCCGTTCGCTACTGGGCCCTGCAGGGAATCATTGCTCAGGGTAGCCAGGGAAGGAAAGCCATGCCCGAACTACGCAAGCTTATCAACGATCCAGTATCCATAAACCGGATCGAGGCCGCCCAGGCGCTCTGTGCTCTTGGCGAAACGGATCCCAGCCTGAACCTTTTGATCGAGGCACTGAATCACCCACAACCTTTAATCGCCCTGCCAGCGGCCAACGCGCTGGATCATCTGGGTAAAATTGCAAAACCAGCGCTTCCCGAAATTCGCGCATTCGTTGAAGAAGCACCGAATACCGAACTCCTTGGATGGCAATTCCCCAAATGGCTGCTGCAAATGACTCTGGAAAAATTCTAATCGCGTTCCCACGGAATTCCAGACAGCTATTCGAATTGCCTCAAGTCCGTCATCCAGCCAACTTGATTTCTTAGACACCCAAAACGCCATTACCGCCCTATGAACACACGCATACTTCCGACTCTCGTTTCTATCACCCTATTCATTCTTCCCCTGACACTCAAAGCTAACGTTCCAGACGGCGTCTGGGTACGCGATGGTTTCAAGCTCACCGTGGTCGAAGACACGATTCAAAAACCACGCTTCCTCGAATTTGGACCTGACGGAACCTTATTTGTAAGCGTGATCAAGGAAGGTAAAATTTACAGCTGTAATGACAAGGATGGCGACGGGAGCTATGAAACGCTCACCGCATTTATTGAAGGGGAAGACCCCAAGAGCATGTTACAAGGGCTTCAGTTTCACGATGGTTGGTTGTATTTTTCGCAGCTCAATGCGGTATCCCGCGCCAAAGATACGAATGGCGATGGAAAAGCAGACCTCGTGGAAGAGATTTTAGGAGCTGACGACATTCCAACCGGGAAAAGAAGCGGTCACAGCTGGCGGGCTTTGCTAATTCACAACGGCCGTATCTACACCCACGTCGGCGATCAAACCAACGCGACGGATGAACCCATCGATGCCTCAGAGCGGAAAAAGATCTGGTCATTCGCTTTGGACGGATCCGACAAAAAACTCTTCGCTTCCGGTCTCCGCAATTCCGAAAAACTGGTGATCCGGCCAGGCACCGATGAGATCTGGGGAGTCGATCATGATATCGACCGCATAGGGGCCCCCTTTGAGGGCGACGCAAAAGATGGCAAACAACCCTTCACCGATCACAACCCTCCGGCAGAGCTCAACCACTATGTCGAAGGGGGATTCTACGGCCATCCCTGGATAGTCGGTAAAATGGTGCCAAACTTTCTCTTCCTCGATCATCCCGACCTCTTGAAATACGCGAATATGACCACCATTCCAGAATGGATCATGCCAGCCCACAGTTCCGCCAATAGCCTGACATTTTACGACGGCAAACAAATCCCCGACGCCTATGGAGACGCCTTCGTCGCTCAAAAAGGAGGATGGAATGCCACTGAGAAGGTCGGCTACTGTGTTTCGAGAATTCTATTTGAAGATGGACATCCTTACGGTGAACAAAAGGTCGTGAACTTCCTGAAGAATGGAACTGAGATCCTGGGCCGCCCTGTCGATTGTATTCAGGCTCCCGACGGATCGATTGTCTTCAGCGACGATACCGGCAATAAGATCTATAGACTCGCTTACGTAGGAAAGTAATCGAACGATTCCGGTCACCGATTTCATAGAATTCACTAGGATTCATAGTCGCAGACGAGTCCGTGATGATACTCTGAAGATAGACCGCAACAAAGGACGTTAGTTCTCGAGCAACGGCAAACGATATAAAGCCGCCTCCAAGTGATTACGGAGTAGCAGATACTCACCCACCAACGCAGGCGGATTCCAGCTTTTGCCCTCGAGACCCTGAAAGGATCCCAAAACCCTGGGCTCTTCCGGAACAGGTTCGAGCAACAGAACTTCTCCATTTTCAGCTGTCAGGATCATCAGATCTTCCACCAGGATGTTTTGACCGTGACCATAGCGACCCTTCTTCCAACTCCGTCGCCCTTTTTCAACATCGATACAAGTGAGCATTCCATCATCCAACCCATATACGAAGCCATCCTTCAAGACGTAGTTATTAAACTTCGCCTTCAAATGGAGAGTGCGCCAGATTCGCTCAGCACTCTGCTTACCATCATCCGAATTCGAGATCTGCAAGAGTTCGGCACCTTTCCCGTAGCCACTGGAAAGAAGTATCCGATCTTCGGGTGCTAATATGGGCACCGCCACATGGGGCATGCCGTCGGTATCCCATTCATACTCCCACAGGATACTACCGTCTTTGACATCATGACCAACCATACTTTTGTGGTTAAAAATCAGCACTTGTTTCTTACCAGCAATCTCAAAGAACACTGGCGAACTCCAATGAACCTTATCACTTCCACCACTCCATACGTAATCCCCCGACAGCTTGTCGTAAGCTACGAGTGAATGTCCATTGCGACCACCCACACTCAGGATGACGAGGTCTTCATAAATCAGCGGCGATCCCGCTACTCCCCAATCAGGTAAGGAAGCCCCGTGCTTATCCAACACATTGAAACCCCATCGTTTTTCTCCAGTTTCGAAATCGAGACAGACAAAATCTCCCAGTGCGCCCAGCGTATAGACCCGATCTTCCTCAATCGTGGGCGTGGCTCGTGGACCTATACCCCCTAACGGATTATCATACCTCGCAGCATACCGGTGCTCCCATATACGATTTCCAGTCAGCAGTTCATAGCACACCACCAACTCCTCATCTCCGTCTTGCTCCTGAGTGACCGCTCGATTTCCAACGATGGCGAACGCCGACCAGGCTTCACCAATCGGTTGCTTCCAAATCAGCTCAGGTGGGTGCGAGTCCCAGTCACGATTCAAGGACACCCCAGTCACGGTTGTATCCCGATTAGGCCCGAGAAACTGAGGATAACTGCCCTGGACGATTTCAGACTCATCAGCCAATCCCGTGGCCACCTTATCTGCACTGCCAGACCAACGAAATTTAACAATCGGAATCAGGTCCCCCGAAACCCCCTCCATTCGAAATAGCCCAGCCATTAGCACGAGTACCAAAACAGCCGCTCCAAGCCCCTTGAGTCTAGCTTTCCATGGAAGTCGAGATAAAGCCAACAGCCACATCAACGATAACATCGACGCGACTATACCCGTTCCGATGAACCGCATCACCACCATCTGGCGAGTGGGGTCACCCGCGATTAGGATGTAAATCCATGCAACAATCGCCACGGCCCAAATAACGATTAAGGGCCACCAGCGTGTAGATTTTGGTTTAGAATCAGGCATACTTCTCAAGTTCGTGTGGGTTATTTCAGAATTGGTAGCCTCTCTAAATCTAACCTCAGAGCAATTCATTTGTCTATACACGAAGGCCTCAGGCAATTAGCAAAAATTGTTACACAATTGGTACAGACCAAGCTTGACCTAAAAGTGTTAAAGTACAGATCATCTTAAAACACGGTAATGTTCCACCCATACAACTCATTTCCCAATTACAAGAAGAAGACTCGCTTGCTCGTCAAAGCGGTCATCTCAACTTGCATGGCTCTTGAGTTGTTACTGGTTCAATTAGCAATCGCCAACCCCGCATTGCATGAATGGATGCACGGTGAGAGCCAGTGCTCACATGAGTCCGCTCCTGCCACTAGCTGCGATGATTCGGCTAGCAACGAAGATGAGCTAGGGCATGTTTGTGCGGTCACGATTCTGGCCGATGGACTTACGGCAACGACTATTTTTAGCGTAACGGCTTCCGTTGAAACAATTGATTTTATTGAGTACAAACAGGCTCAAATCATGCCCCGGATATCCACCCGGAGCAACCCGGCACGTGGCCCCCCGATTCAGGCGTAAATTATAGAGTACGCTCCTTCCACATTCATCATTCAGCTCCTTCTGGCAGCGTGATGATGTGTATAACACAACCTGAATCCAGCAGGACAATATCCTGCACCCATCCATATGCATTTCAAAAAAACTGTTTCATTCTTACTAGCGGCATACAGCACTTCCGCATTCGCAGACACCGACCCTCTCGACAGAGAGATCATTGACCTTCAACAGGTCAACATCACCGCAAGTCCTTTCGCGCTCAAACAGGAAGACCTCGTAATATCTTCTCACTCACTTTCAGATCACGAGCTCAACCGGGCCATCCAATCGTCACTCGGTGCCACGTTGGAAAACCAACCGGGTATAACAAGCACCGCTTATGCTCCAGGAGCTAGCCGCCCCATTATTCGAGGACTCGGAGGCGATCGTGTACGAATCCTGCAGAATGGCACTGACACCTTCGATGTCTCCTTCACCAGTCCTGATCATGGAGTATCTGTAGAACCCCTTCTGACAGAGCGTATAGAGATCGTTCATGGTCCCGCTTCTTTACTCTATGGAAACGCAGCTATTGGGGGCGTAGTAAATGTTATCGATAAGTCCATGCCTACCGAACCCGTAAACGGTATCGAAGGTACGGCTGAAGCCAGAGGTAGTTCAGTCTCGGATGAAACCGTTTTTGGCACATCCATTCAGGGCGGCGATGGTAACTTCGCCTGGAGTATCGGCTACGTAAAGCGTGATGCTGAAGACTATGACATACCTGGCTACGCGGAGTCCGCTTTCCAGCGCGAACTGGAAGCTCACGAAGACGAGGATGAGCATCACGACGAAGAAGAACATGAGGAAAGCGAAGAAGAAGGAGAGCACGAAGAAGGTGAAGACCACGACCACGAGCATGAAGAAGAAGTGTTTGGCACACTCGAAAACAGCTTTATGGAAAGTGAAAGTCTTTCACTCGGACTATCCTGGTTCGGAGAAGGTGTCACTTACGGACTAGCATTCAATCAATACGATTCTTTTTACGGTGTGCCTGGTCACGCACATGCCCACGAAGACGAGCACGATGAAGAGGGCCATGATGAAGGTGAAGAAGGACATGACGAAGACGAGGAAGGCCACGATGAAGAAGAAGGAGAACACGATGATGAACACGGTGAGGAGGAAGAATCCGTCGTCATTGATCTGAAAAAACAACACTTCAGCTTCCGAGCCGAGTGGATCAATCCCATCGATTTCTTTGAGTCCATTGAGCTGGATATCGGCTATGGAGACTACGAGCATACCGAACTGGAAGGAACTGCAGAGGATCGTGAAGTCGGCACTCAATTTTTTCGGGATGGATTCGACCTGCGCCTGGTAGGGATCCACGAGCCCATAGACAATCTAACCGGTGCCTGGGGCTTTCATGCGAAGGAAGAATCGTTCGAGGCAATAGGCGAAGAAGCGTTTGTCCCTTCCAACGACCTTTCAAGTTACGCATTGTTTGCCATCGAGCGATTACAAACCGATTGGGGTGCCATAGAGTTTGGCGGACGGATCGAAAACCAATCGCTAACCCCGGACGATAACACCTTAGGTGATGCGAATGAAACTACCTACAACCTGTCGCTAGGTACCATCACACGGATGCAAGACAACAGCATCATTGCACTTAACTTCGCATACAATCAACGAGCACCCAACGCCGCAGAGCTTTATGCATTCGGCCCACACGCAGGGACCCAGTCCTTTGAAATCGGTAATGCAGACCTTGATATTGAAGCCTCTATAAACACAGAAGTCTCCTGGCGTAAATCCGTCGGCTTTGTTACCGGAGAGATCACCGCCTACTATTCAGATTTTAAAAACTTCGTATACCTGGAGCACCTGGAAGAAGAGGTCTTTGAAACACTCTACCCAGACGCTGATAGTGATGGGTTAGACATTCTGATCGCCGAAGCAGTAGATGCAGAGTTCTACGGCGTCGAACTCGATGTGAGTTTTCATATCATTGATACAATGGCACAGCGTCTTCATTTCAGCATCCTCATGGATCAGACCCGGGCCACGAACCAGACTGAAAACAACAATCTGCCTCGTATTCCAACGCGTCGGATCGGCGCGCGGCTCGATTACGAAATCGGGGCTTGGACAATGGGTGCGGGAGCACGCTACCACAGCAAAGCACGACACCTTGCTCCCGATGAAAGCCCGTCCGAAAGCTACACACTGGCAGAGGCAGACATCAGCTATCGGTTCGAAGCTGGTCAATCCGTGATCGAACTGTTTGCCGTCGGGAGGAATCTCACGGACGAAGAAGCGCGCCCCAATACTTCCTTTGTTAAAGACTTGGTTCCGCTCCCTGGAAGAAATGTCGAACTCGGTGCCCGGCTATTCTTCTAGCTCTGGCGCAGCGGACCGATTTGCAGATCAATGTTCATCACCCTGATAAATCCACATCGGCTCGGTCCTACCCGACCGCACAAAGCCAAGGCTCTCGTAGAACTTGACCGCATCGCCATCGGCGGTGAGCTGCTGTTGGTGAAAGGAGGCATATTCTGCAGTTAGAATTCTCATGATTCCCGTACCGATACCCTGTCGTTGATGATCAGGATGAACGATCAAATGAGGGTAATATACGACTAAGTGACCGTCAGATATAGCGTTGGCCAAAGCTATCAGTTTTGAGCCAACGCGCGCGGTCACTAGCGAATGAGAACCCAGCAGAGCTTTCATTAAGACTTTCGGCTTCTCGGCCGATGACCACCCGACAGCTTTATAGAGGTTGATTACTTCTTCTTCGGATAAAGAATCAGTCTTACTGTATCGAACTTCCATTTCAGACTTAAGGTCATGGCCTGAACCTGTTTTGTCCATAATCAATACCAATGAGCTCTGCAGAACTGCACATTAGAAAATCAAATAAAAAGCTACGAATATGGCGATGTAAACCAACCACCAACACTTGAACGTCCGGTAGAACGGAAGCTTGGGTCCCTCATCAATCTCGATGTCCATCGGGCGAATACACTCCAATTTTTCGGCAGGTGGTGGAGCAGTCAAATAACTCACTGAGAATAGCACGGTCGTGAGGAGCAGAAACACTAACGGAAACACATGATAAAAATGCATCCCCCTCAAGGCTGGCAGCATGAAGTCGTGAAGCACCGGAAAGTTCTTCGTAGCCACATAATAGAAGCCAATCAACAT
>CALGUT010000559.1 GCA_937920335.1 uncultured Opitutales bacterium | reverse complement strand
GGGCGATATTTACTTAGCCCTCAACCCCGTCACCTGGCAAATCCTGGAGCGTGTCCTCCCGCGCATTGCAGCTGTACCGAGCGACGCTCCTCGAACCATTGATGCTCAACGCGAGCACCCACCTATCAGCTACATTGAGTTGAAAAAAGCCCAGCAAACGCACACATAGACCAGAACAGCTTCAATGCTTTTAGCGTTGGCCAACCAAGCTTTGCCGCCACCATCAAAAACAAACCAGTTGCCCAAGATAGGTGGATCCCAAACAGAACCATTATGAAACACATACCCATTATATTCATCTCACTTCTGATACTGAGCGTCGGAGTCAACGCTAACAGAATTGCTGAATCCCAAGAAAAGTGGATCGCCGTTTACGAAAAGCAGGAGAACATCCCAGCTCCCGAGGACATGCTCATAAATACCAGTCCTGAACCGAAATTAAATAAGGGGTTCGTAAGCCTCTATAATGGAAAAGATCTCGATAGCTGGGTACCCAGAGGCGGTCATTGCACGTTTGAGGCCAACGGCGACACGATCGTAGGCACGACCGTCCCCGGATCTCCTAGCACCTACCTTTCCACCAAGAAGGACGACTATAAGAACTTCGTTTTTACCGCTGAGATCAAATGGAAGGAAGACGGGAACACAGGCGTTATGTTTCGAGCGCAACACAAACCCGGAGAGGGCAAGAATGCAGGACAAGATATCGTTTTCGGTCCTCAAGCGGAGATGGAGGCTTTTTCAAAGAAGCGCTACTGGTCCGGTGGGATCTATGGTCAAAGTGCAGGAGGATGGATCTATCCTTTGTGGCTCAATGCCCATGAAGAGGCACGCAATGCTATGAAAAAGAGCGGTTGGAATCGTATCACTATCCAGGCCAGAGGCAACACGATCAAAACCTGGTTGAACGGAGTGCCAGCTGCGCATTGGAAAACCGAGGAGTATCTGGAAGGCTTCTTCAGCCTGCAAATTCACTCGGGCAAGCAGGGAAAAGTTCTGTTTAGAAACGTGAAGGTCAAGGAGTTGAAGTAATACTCTAAACACGGTCTACATTAAACAGTAGACCCGACTGGCGCCCCCGGGAGCACAAGTTCAAAGCCATCCAACCGTCGTCTTTGAAGACGACCACTACATCAGATTAATCGTTCGTCGAAGGCTTTTTCTTACCGAATTTATAAAGACCGAATCCAATACCACCAATCACGAGTCCACAGAATAGGAAACTCAAGCGACCCGTGAAGCTATTTGGAATCACAACTCCAAGTAATGTTATAAATGCCCCATAGATAAGGCAAAGGACTCCCATGGCAAATCCCTGGTTATTGTCGCTGTCTTTTCCACCTTCACCATCATGGTCGACGGGTCGTTTCTGGTTTTCAAAAAATTCCTCAACATGTGCTTCAGGCTTGTATTTATACATACGCCCTATCCACACAGTTAAGAAAAACCAGATACTACAAATGACGATGTTTCCAAGGCCGGAAAAGAAATAGAGGAAGTCTGACTTTTCTCGTCCAACGAGTTCGCCCAGACCAAACCACCCCTGCGTTTCAACGACTTTGGAGAATATGGAAAACCCAAATCCGATGAGAACCGTAGTCCAAGCCGACCAGCGCGGAGCACTTTTCACAAATAGTCCCCATACAAGAGGCATGGCAATAGGGATAGCTATCATCGAACCGAATACCGTCATAATTTCGAAAAGATCCCAATCCTGGAGGTTTAACCAAAGTAACCCTGCAAGAATAATCAGCACTCCGAAAACCGCTGACATGATTTTACCAACCAACAGAAGCTCTTTATCACCCGCATTTTTGCGAAGAATCGGTTTATAGAAATTGTTGACGATGATACCGGCATTTACGTTCAGGCCGCTATCCATCGACGACATCGTAGCTGCGAATAAACTACAGACCAGAAGACCGATCATACCGACAGGCAACACTTCCATCCCCATATATACGAAGGCACCTTCTGCGGGATTCGCAAGATCAGGAAACACAGAGCCCATATCAGGCTGAATGATCCGCGCAGCCATGGGTGGAATAAACCAAATAGCAGGACCAACAAACATCAAGAAACAGGCCATCAAACTTGCCTTCTTAGCCTGTTGGTCGTCCTTAACACAGAGGTAGCGATAGGAATCAAACATGTTGTTGAGCTTGAAGGCCTGAACCACAAACGCCGTAAATATCCAGATATACACAAAGCGCGAATTCTCGGCCAAGCTGAATGAAAAATGATGGTCAGGAGCCTTATCAATTAAACCGCCCAAGCCACCGACTGCGGGGTGAGCCAACGCTAATACGCAGGTCACGATACTGATGCACATCAAAAGGAGAACCTGGATAAAATCGGAGGCTATCACCGCCCATGCTCCACCAGCAACCGACATTACCAAGACTGACAAGCCGACAACCCAAACGGTAATAATCGGGTCAATCTTGAAAATACTGGATACAACGATGGCTAGTCCATTTAACCAAATACCGCCATACAGCACACGAGAGGGTATCTGCGTCCACGTAAATATCTGTTCGTTGGCACGACCAAATCGAACCAATACGGCATCGATCGGAGTCACAACACGCATCCGACGAAACCGGTAACTGGTAACCAGGTAGTTTAAAAAATACCCAACCGCGTTCCCAAAAAAGATCATAGAGACGAGTGCCCCGTCCGTATAAGCCTTACCGGCAGCCCCTGTAAATGTCCATGCGCTGAACTGCGTCATAAAAGCGGATGCGCCCACCATCCACCAAAGCATGCTTCCTCCACCACGGAAGTAATCGCTGGAGTCGCTACTAAAACTCTTGTAGACGAATCCTATCACAAACATGAAGACCACATAAAAGGCGAGAACTGCGAGGTCCCATTGCGTT
>CALGUT010000558.1 GCA_937920335.1 uncultured Opitutales bacterium | reverse complement strand
CAAGATATAGCTAGTGAAATCGTTTAGGGATTGATTGAGCTTCGAGTCTCTGGAATAAGAAGTATTGTATTAGCTTTTCTCTGACCCATTCAACAGCCCCGTAGTTATCTCCACCACATGAGACGAACTATATGATTCGCCCCCTAAGAAGATATACATTAAACGATCTGCTACGACTGCTTATTCTGCACGTTAGTGTTGTTGGCGGACACCTGGCTGCGGGAGATGAATACGAAAGTGCTATTCAACCCCTGATCGAGCAATACTGCGTAAAATGCCATGGCGGCGAAAAAGTTAAGGGGGAAGTCGACTTTACATTAATCAATTCAGAAGCAGACCTGGACTCTCATTTCGAACTCTGGGAAACGGTGGCTGACGTATTGGCTTATGACGAGATGCCTCCTGAGGAAGCGGACGAACGTCCGAGCACTGACGAAGCTCAACAAATCGTTGATTGGTATGAGGATCGTTTCGTTAAGTCAGTGAAGCCAAGACCGGGAGATTTTAAACCACGCCGTCTGTCAGCTCCGGAGTATAGAAACACCTTACACTCTATCTTGGGCTTTGACCTGGAAGTAGCTTTTATCGAAGCAGAACAGACGACTATGGAATCGTCGTTGGCGCTCAAGTTATTGCCAACAGATCCGCCTGGCGCGAGTGGATATATCAACGACACTTACGCTGCTCGATTATCATCAGCAATCTGGGAGCAATACGCCTACCTGGCTGATCGGGGTCTTCAGGAACTATTTTCTGGAAATCGAATGCAGGAACTTGAGTCACTCGTGGGAGTTCCTTTTCCGACCCCATTCAAAATAGCCGATTTCAACGCTTCACAGGCAAAAACCCTTTTACAGAATTTTTCTCAAAAAACCTATCGCCGCCCGGTGCCAAGGAAGAATTTGAAAACGATACTGGCTTCTATTAAGGGCCTAACGGGTGAGCCGCTCGTTGAAGCCGTAAAGATTGAGATGAAAGCACTCTTGGTGTCTCCACAATTCCTTTACCGTGGGTTACTAATGGAAAGCAAACCTGGTCAACAACAGCGCGTTGACAACTACGAGCTGGCTGAACGACTTTCATATTTCCTATGGGAAGACATGCCAGACGAAGCGCTGCTGGAATCTGCGAGACGAGGTCGTCTAAGAAAGCCTGATGATTTAGAAAAACAAATTGACCGCATGCTGGCATCCCCCAAGGCAATCAATCTAGCTGAGAGCTTTGCTCACCAATGGTTGGGACTCGCCGATATTGACAACGCCGACAGTGACGTGACCAAACGGGATGCGTTACGGAGTCAGCCTTTGGATTTCCTGAATTATCTCTTCACGGAAGATCGACCCGTTATGGAACTGCTCGATTCGGAGGTTACCTTTACGAACTACATTACCGCTTCCTTCTATCCAAAGGACAAAGACCAGCTGGTTAAATACATAAAGCCCAAAGGAATCGAACGCCAGTTAGTACCTAACCAACGAATACGATTGGTTCATACGGAAGACCGCGGGGGGATTTTGACGATGCCAGGTATTCTAGCGATGAACCGCGGACCGGTTCTGCGTGGCACCTGGATGCTAAGAAATATTCTCGGAGAGCGCTTGGGCGAACCGCCTGCTGATATACCTGCGATCAAAGCAGCCCTGCCAGATGAGTCGCTTACATTTCGCCAACGTTTCGAACAACACCGCAGCGATCTCACCTGCGCACGCTGCCACGATCGATTGGACCCCTTAGGATTTGCCATGCAGGTCTACGACGATGCGGGTGCCTATAAACTGGATCCAAACTACAAGCCTCCTCGTCGCAAGACCGAACATGACGACTCAGCCGAAGCCTTGGATGCCTCGGGTCAATTGCCCAGCGGAGAAACGTTTGATGATTTTGAAGGGCTCAAAGCGATTCTTGTAAGCACAAAAAGACAGGACATAATTCGCAATGCAGTTAAGCAAGTGATGGCATACGCTCTTTGCCGAAAGCTAGAAGCCTACGACACTCCTACCATCACCGAGATTACCGAAAAGATTGACGAAACCAATGGTTCATGGCGTGATCTTTTCATTGAAGTGGCCCTAAGCCTACCTTTTCAAGAAACCGTTACCCCATACCCCCAAAACGATTCATGACCAGAAACTGGAAAATTGACCGGCGAACCTTCCTTCGAGGGATGGCTGGTGCGGTTTTACCGCTGCCATTTCTAAATCTGATGGAGGCAAAGACGACCCACATAATCGGGAATGCTTCCGAGCCCAACCAGGTCCCCCTCCGCTTCGTTACACTTTTTAAACCTAACGGTGTCCATCCTCCATCTTGGAACATCAATGGAGGCACAGAATTCGATTTCCGAATGTCTCCCCTTATGGCTCCATTTTCCAAGCATAAGGACGAGCTTCTTATTCTGGATAATATGGGCGACTTTGGGTTTTCCTCCCACGCGAATTCCACAAGGCGTTTTCTATCGGGTCACCATGACAACACAGACAGCGCGTCGGTCGACCAACTCATAGCAGACAAGATTGCCCCTGGAACCGCTCACCGCTCCTTGGAATTGACTACCGAAGGTTTATTCACCGGTCAATTTGGCTGTAGTTATATTTCCTACGATAAGGATGGAGGCGCACTGCCACGCGAGAGCGATCCACAGCTAGTCTTCGATCGTCTGTTTCGAAATCCAATGAGCGATGCCAATCAAAGGCAAGCCATGACCAGTCTGCTTGATCGCGTGAACGACGATGCAAAAGCGCTGGCAAGAAATGCGGGCGTTGAAGATCGTCAAACGCTGGATGAGTACCTAACCGTCGTTCGCGAAACAGAACGACGTATTGAGACCTTGGAGCAAACCAAACAGGTCCCTACGATCGACTTCGCGGACCTGGAACGCCCGGTTACAGGCTCCAACCTCAACGAACAAGTCGAGACGATGATCGATCTAATGGCCTTGGCACTTTGGACCGATTCCAGTCGTTGTATATCTTACATGCTTGGCAACAGCAACAGTCGTATGATTTTTGATTTCCTCGGCGTCAAAGAACAACACCACTACCTATCTCACTTTTTCCGCAATTTCAGTCGTACCAATCTGGATTCACTTCTCAAGATCAGCCTCTGGCACATGGAGAAGTTCGACTACCTCCTAACCAAATTAAAGTCTTATAAGGATCAAAACGGAACCCTCCTTGATAACAGTATTGTTCTTTTCGGATCAGGCATGGGCCATAGCGATAACCATACCGCCCAACGAATTCCTATCATCCTGGCTGGTAATGGCCAAGGTCGATTAAAAACGGGACGCTATATACGGTATTCCGAAAACCAGGAAGTGAGCAGCCTGCACCTGTCATTACTAGATGCATTTGGTGTTGAAGCGGATTCCTATTCTTCATCCAGCAACCCACTTCCAGGATTAGACGGAGGACACTTCAAAGAGTTCAAGGAACAACCCTTCATTAGCTGGGTGAAGCATTCATCCGGCACGATTACCGCTCAGGGCCGCCTTCGAATGTCTGACAATCTCGACGAAGCTAAGATCTTCTACATTGATGTCGAAGGACAGGAATCAGTAAAAATCGAAATTAGTTTTCGTGATTTCCACGAATTCAATCTGGCTTACCACGTTGGCACGCCGGTCACCCTAACCGGAAACGGATCGACGGTAGGTACCCAACTTCTCATTACCAAGGTGACTAAATTGAAAAGCTTATTTGGCAATAGTAAGCCCGGCACTCAAAACGGTTAACTCCAAGCGGTAAGCAAAGTTAACAACAGCTCCAACATGGGAATGCGCAGCAGCGTATGAGCACTAAGGGAAACTGCTAAGGCGCTGGAGTAGGATCAATGTTCATATATCAGATTCGATACAGCAATGAGCTTTCATAAATAGTAATATGAATTATGAACATTGACCATTTTTGTGGTTTTTCTATCAGTAAATAATGCATATGAATCATAGGAAATTAATCAGGTTCACCTCCTTGTTGTTACCCTTTGGCCTTTGGGCATCGCAACCAACTGAAACTATATCTTCCTTCCACTTACCGGGGGCTAGTGTGGGTTTACACGGCCGGGACGCAGAGCCAGTTGCAACGATACCCTTCGTTCCATCGTTCAAGGTCGAAGAAACCATCCAGTCCTACCGAGGAATTGATACATGGGATTATCTGGCATTTCCAGCCATCGTAGCATCGGGCGATAACCAGATTTTGCTCTCATACAAACGGGGGAAGACCCATGTCGCGGATGCTGGAGCCATGCTGGAGATCGTTCGAGTTGATCTCGAAAGTGGGCTCCAGGTGCAGAACCCTATACAACTTGGAGAACCGGATGAGATTATGCAGATGGGCGAATGGGTTCGCTTTCCCAATGGAACGCTTGGCACCTATATCGACGCTATGAGAGTCGATGAGCAAGGACAACACTACCGAATCGGTCTACGCCGAGCCATCAGTCGAAACAATGGTGAAAGTTTTGGATCCTTGGAGCGAGTCGGTGTAATAGAGGGTGTAGAATATGGCTACCTGTTCGACACCGCTATCATAGGCCGACGCCTTTATGCCTTAATCATGACCTTCGAATACCTTACTGGCGGAAGGCGCTCCGTAGACGCGCTTTATACCGACGACAATGGGGAAACCTGGCATTTTATTCGCAACCTGAGTGAAGAATTTGGCGATATCCGAATCAATGAAAGCAGCCTCCTTCCCTACGAAGATGGATTCCTTGTTGCCACGCGCGGCTATGACGACATGCAACGACTCCATCAGGTCGATCTGGAATTCAAAACCATCCAACAAACGAATATCACTGAGAATACACCGTCGATTTCCACGTATATAGGAAGGCCACGGTTGTTCACCTACGAAGGCGAATATTTTCTTATAGGCCGTAATTGGAGAGCTCCCAATCGCGAACTGCCCATGGAACTCGCCCTAATACGGTTTAATCCTAAGACCCTTGAAGTTGAAAAGCTATATGCGCTAGACAACGCAGAGCAGGGAAAAGTCACAGACGGTTATTACCCCTGTCCTATACTGGTGGATACCGGTGATGAAATACTTTTAAACGTATTCGATTATAGAGGAATCTTGGGAAACACTCCTGACATTATCCGTCTTCAATTCGATAGTTCAGAGTTTCTCGATTAAAATCATGCAAGTGCTTCCATCAGCCTTCCTAAAAGACTACTTCTATCTGGATTAAGCACGGACTAAAAACACAATGACCTTTATAAGGAGGATTTCTTCTCAACTAAATTGGCCTCTGATATGAACACCGTTCATCCTTGTCGCTTTCTTCCTGCACTGCTTTTGCTCCTGCTTATGGGTACTGCTTTCGGTGCCACCACGCGTCCCAACATATTATTGATCGTGGGCGAAGATCATGGAATTGAGCTTTCCTGCTATGGCGATCCGGTGATTAGGACGCCTCGCATTGACAGTCTCGCTGAGGAGGGAGTCCTCTTCGAGAATGGCTACGTTACCCAGTCCGTATGTAGCCCATCGCGTAGCACAATCTTCACCGGACTTTATCCCCATCAAAACGGGCAACTCGGGCTTGCCACCCACGGCTACGCGTTCTTCAAACGCTGGCCTACGAGCTACTCTCTACTCAAGGACGCCGGCTACCGCGGCTACCTCTCGAGCGAATACGAGGGCGAGCGCGAGCCGTGGCGCTCGATCGAGCAGGTCCGCCGTCAGCACTCCCTCATCCGCCAG
>CALGUT010000557.1 GCA_937920335.1 uncultured Opitutales bacterium | reverse complement strand
ACGATGGGGGCAAACCGCTCGAGTGGATGGTGGATCTATCTTGAAAGTGGATGCTCCGGGCCCTGGCGGTTGGGTTGCCACCTTTACTCGTTAATCCAAATAATTCAAACGCCTTCGCACAAGGAGGCTCTTCCAGTTTTTCTTGAATTGCTTCGTTGTAGGTCGGGTTGATTGAATGTATCTTGAATGAATAGGTTTGAGGCAGTTATTTTTGATATGGATGGTCTTTTGCTGGATAGCGAAAGGCTCGAATTGCAGGCGTTTAACTTGGCTTGCGATCAGTTTGAGTTGGGTGATCAAGTGAAGGTGTTTGAACGCTGTGTCGGCGCTAATTCGGTTCTTCGGGACCTGACGTTAAAGGAAGGCTTTGAAGGGGCCGTCGATTTTCGAAAATTCCGCGATGCCTGGGAAGCAGAGTACGCCATCATTACTCATGAAAGGGTGATTCCATTGAAGGCGGGAGCCATCGATTTACTGAATGCGATGCAATTGAAAGGTATGCCTGTAGCGGTCGCTACCTCGAGTTCTTCCGACCACGCGCATTCGAAATTGAAGTTGTCGGGGATTTACCACTACTTCGATTCTATCGTGGGTGGGGATCAGGTGTCCGAGAGCAAACCGAACCCTGAGATCTATTTGAAAGCGGCTCGAGAGTTAGAGATTCTGCCGATCGACTGTTTGGCGTTGGAGGATTCTCCCAACGGAGTGAGGGCGGCCGTATCAGCGGGAATGACGGTCGTTCAGATACCGGACCTGGTTCAGCCCGACGAGGAATTATTGAAATTGGGACACATTGTTTTGGGAAGCTTGGCAGCTGTGTTGAGCCACCCGTTTTAGAAATACCTTTGCCCCTTCCGGGTTCCTTGCCGCTCCTCCGTGGATAGGCGCGGGTTTTTGGAAGTATCGGTATGAAGGCTGCGCAATATTTCGGAAGTAACCTAATACCGAAGTATCTTGGCGCAATCAGCCCGATCCATAGACTTGTTGCGATCTTAACCAGAAAACCTTAGCGCTAGAAAAGCCTATCTAGCTTTTCCCCGACATCGGCTTTAAATCGATCGATATATTCCAACGTGTAATCCTTAACTGAAAGGGTGGGGTCCTGAACCAGAGGCGTAAGATCCATGGCCCAGGTGAGCGCGGTTGCGTCATCACTTGAATGGGCATCAAAGTAAGTGGCATTCGCTAGCCGTCTTCCGGCAGTGGCAAGATCGTAGCGTTTTCCTCCGCTGATCTGAGAATCATACAACGCAACCAGTGACTGAGCCATATTCTCGTACTTGCTACAATTGAGAACGGATTTGTCAGTATCGAGCATCCAATCCAAATCACGCCAAACTTCACAGCCGTAGACTTTTTGTGGCTTTTTATCGTCTGGTAACTTTCTCAAGGCCGCGATAGATTTTGCCAATACAGCGATATGGGTGTCGTGCTTATCCGCAGGATTGTGGAGGTAAACAATCGATGCTCCCGTTTTCTCCAGGATTTGCGTAAGATCTTCCGTAGCAGCTGGGTTTTGAGTGTCCTTCACTTCCGATGAGTTATAGTCCAATTGAAATTGAACCGAGTAATCTCCTACGAAAGCAGCCTTATTTTGTTCGTCGGCCCGGACCTGAATCATTTCCTCATCGGTGTAGCTTTCATACACTCCGATCCGTGAACTTCCTGCGCCATTGGTAACGGTCACTCCGGAAAACCATTTATCCTTCTGTCCGTAGCAGGCAGCAATGCCGTTGTAGGCAAAAATTTCCAGATCATCCTGATGGGCACCAATGCCCAAGTGGGTCGTGCGCTCGAGCGCTTCATTCAGATCGGAGCCATCGGGCACGAAAGTCCCAGCAGTTGTTTTATTAAAATTCATAAGCTTAATTTTCTATGACGGGTAGGCTGGCCGCAGCGACTGCTTGCCCATGTCGTTTATCTTGTTCGTTGGGTGTCACCAGCTTAATTCGTTCAGCCAGCTCTGGGAATTCTTCTTTCAGCACCTGTTGCCCTTTCTCAATAATCAGCTCGCCTCCTTCACCGGACGTTACCCGACCGAGGATGAGTAAATTATGAAAATCATACAGGTCCGCGTAATGCGCGATGGCATAGCCAAAATAAGTTCCGATGGTGTGATAAACTGATACCGCTTTTTTGCTGCCTGCTTTCATCTCTTCCTGAAGCAGTTCCAGTCGCTCCGGAAAACCCATGGCGTCAGCCACTTCGATTCCCGCATGAGGTAGTAATCGGGCTACGGCCTGTTGCGAGAAATACTGGGCTCCTACTCCGATATCCCCGGACCATTCATCTCGGTGAGCAGTTTCGGAATAGTCGATCGGAGCAAATGCCAGTTCGTTCAACCAAGGTTTGATATGGCCATGCGGATCCACGAACCCTGCCGCTTGACTCGTTCCCATTGAAATACCGAGGACACCATTGTCGTTCAGAGACATGGCACCTGCCAACGCAGTCACTTCTCCGTCATTCACCACTTCAAAAGGAATACCTCCCCAGCGGTCCTTCAGGTCGAAAAACATACGTCGAACATGCGCATCAAAATCAGCTGCCTCGACTCCCCTGAAAATGGATCCCACACGAACTTCATTGTTCACATACACGCCGGCGGCGCTTCCACCAATCGCATCCACTCGTGGAAGTTTTTCCGCTGCCCGCATTAAGGTATCCTGCACGCCTTCAATATGATAACTGGGATCTTTTTCAAAATAAGGATCCCATTTGATTTCCTCCGAAAAAACCACTTCGCCATTCAGAAGCGCAGCACACTTGCGATCACTACCACCCAAATCAAAACCGATGCGACAGCCATCCAGGTTTCTACCGAGTGTAACATTCGCTTCCTTTTCCGCTGGTAGTTCGTTTTCAGTCACCAGAAACATTTCGAACGGTTTTCCATACACCTTTTCACCCATGAAGTGGTAGTCAAATTCCCGTTCACCACCTGGACCATAGATAGCTTTAAGAGACTCGAACAACTCCCTGTTACAGGCTGCATAGACCTTGTATCCACCCTTTTGCCATAGAAGGAATTTTAGAATACGTTCAGTGTATTTGATATTCAGCGATTTCGCTTCTCCGACGTGAGGAAGTATGTTGCTTGAGAAACGAGAGACCGTTCCATCAATTCGTTCCAGGGCCAGTTCAAAGGACTCTGAATCCGAATGGTCTTCACAGGCTTTTCGGAAGGCTCGGTTCCACAAGGCTGCCGATACGAAGCCAGGATCGAGAATTGGAGTCTGTTTAGGTGAAATACTAAGACTATCTGGGTTTGTCATGCGGTATGCGTTCGAGAATTCGGCAAGTGTCATTCGATTATAGCACATCAGAATTGATATGATTTAGCTCTAATTCCTGAAAATTTAACAATACCGATTAGAG
>CALGUT010000556.1 GCA_937920335.1 uncultured Opitutales bacterium | reverse complement strand
ACTAACGATAATAATGGGCCTCTAGCCTCTTGCACTTGTTAGTTGAATCTGCGGGTAGTATAAAATTAGAGATACAAAATTAAGCCGCAAAGCACGCAGTGGAGAACAAGTCCTATAACTATTGGATGATACCTGAAGGCTATCTAGGAAACCGTCGCTGCAGGGTCTGTCCCAAGGGTGCCCTTGAAAAGGACGAGTGATCGCTGAGCCTTGATCTGCTCCAACGAGGTCTTCGCTGCTTCCAGACGATCAGCAATATTCAATCGCTCGCATTCATCTTCGTACTCTTCCTTTTCGAGGAATGCTTGCAGACCCGACACGTAACGTTTGGCAAGTTTAACGCTGACTTCATGCCTGGTGATCAAACGCTCCTGATACCAGTCACTCTCAAAACAATTCTCAGCAGTAAACAAATTCCGAATCTCAGGATCGGATAGGGGTTTCCCTTCATACTCACCATAAACCATGATGTGAAGCAGCGCCTTAAGTGGCGGACAAGCCATCTCTACCGAGTTGTCTTCAAAGTATAACAGAGCGACACGCTTTTGCGTCTCTACGATATTGTTGATGCCATCCACATAGATATCCATATCCTGAAGCTCAGGCTTCAACATGTCTTCAGTAAACAACGTAGATGGGTTCGACAAAATTCGACCACAGAAAGTATGCACGAACTTCTTCGTGATTCGGTACCCTAAGCGACTTCCCGGGATACTCTTTCCTTCATAATCAAAATCTTCTACCGCTTCCAAATGCCCGTTTTTGAGTAAAAACTCCACATCCTGCTCTTCCGGGGTCATGCGGCACCAGATCTCTGGAACTAACAAGCTGATATCGTGATCTACACGGTATTTCGGACCGATCCAACCAGCAGCCGATGAGAAACCTTCGTATCCTGATACTAAATACGATACCAACGAATTATTTAAATCGATAATCGGAGGAAGCGCATTGAACGGACCCTTAGTAAGAGCACCTTCGGAACCCGCTCCGGTAGTCGACGGTGATTTCCCCGTAAGGCTGGCTATAAAGTCCATGAACAACTCCGGTAGTTCCTGGTAATGTAACGGATTGTAAACACAGAGCGGACGGATCTTCGCTTCCAGATCGGGCGGATTATTGCGGCGACCCGCCAATACCGCATTGACAGGAAATGGGACTTCTCTATCCAGAGGAATTTCTCTAAACAGCCTCGCACCCATATTCGCCAAATACATATTCCGCGGATTGATAAGATTAGGCCGCGTTTGAAGATAACGAGGATTCTTGGTCGGCTTTCCATCAACTATCCGAGGGAAAGCAGTACAAACCATATAATCAGGTCCGTCTTCATCTTTCACAAACGCCTTTATCATCGCTTGGGTAGGCGCGGTAAACTGATCAAAACGAATGGCATCTTTCATGATGTTCCTCGCTTCATCACGCGTCAAAGGCTCATAGTTCGAAAAGAAATTACTCGCACCCGAAAAATCCAACTCCGCTTGCTTATCATAACCACGAACGATTGCATCATCGGGCCGTTGAAAGAAACGATACTCACAATTGCGTGTGAACTTCACTCCGCGGTGCTTGTATCTCCGATTCGTTTTAATATCATCCGAAACCGGGATCGTGATCGACGCTGTGATATCATCTTCCCGCTGAATTTTCTGAGACGGGTTAAAGTCCTTCCGCAAACTAAACGTGCGCCACGAACCGTCTGGCATGAAGCCCACTCGGAGATAATGCGTTATCAACCGATTATCCCGATACTTCAATTCGTTCCCAGACATGCCGTTGATAACATCTACGCCAAACCGTTTTCTCCAATCTTCACCCCAATCGGGTTTCCAAAACCGCTTTACCACAAATACCAGGTCCCGAATGTAGCGCGGTATCGAGCTGATATATTCGTTATGCTCATCTGTGTAAGCTGGTGACTCCGTAAACAATTTAACCACGGATCCCAGTGATCGTTCCGTGCTCAAGATCGGACGACCCTTCTCTCGGTTTCGCAAGGAATCGATAAAACGCTGACCATAATCTCGGTCTACGATCTCTTCAACTCGATCGAAGTCACTTTTAAAATCAGCCACAAACACAGGACCGAAGACCATGGCGTCGGAAATTGGTTTGGATATTTCCGACTTACCACCTCCAGATACCGTACATGGCTTATGACAAAAAGTACCCTCTGCTGTCGTCCCAAACAAACGCCACCGACGCCCGGCTGCGGGGCGGCCCATTTCTACCTTGTATCCAGATGGTAATACATAAGTCGTATTTGGTACCAGATGAATCTGTTGCTTCCCACCGTCTTTTTCCCAAGTAATGGTTTGGTCGTGCAGATCGATATTTACGTCGGATGGTACATACACGATACTCGAATATTTCTTATCTACCGCATAACCCTCAGGTTTGACATCCATGCATTCTCCAAATTTCTCGACGACTTCGTCAAACGTATGGTGAACCTCGGGGAAATAGTTACTCAGGTGAAATGCTTCACCCAAATCATAACTCGGAAATGCAACCGCGCCTCCTGCATGCTCTTCTTCAACTTGCCCGTAGAGATTTGCTGCATAACTGATCTGAGTCTTCACCTCTTTCTTGCAGTAACCGAAATAATTATCGGCAATCAGAGTTACGATAATCCCCTTCTCATTGCGGCAGGTAATCTTAAACGCCCCTCCATCATTGTAGAGTTCATCCTCCGATTCCCAGCACATGCCATCTTTCTTCTGACGCTCCGTGGCGTCGGCAATATTCGGCAACCCAAGTTCTTTCTTTTTCATCCGCACCAACTGAGGAGCCAGGATGACAGCACCGGTGTGACCAGACCAATGATCCAGATCCAATTGTGAATCGTTGTCTGGCAAATAAGGGTCGCCGGCATTCCCGAAAATCGACTCCACAAAGTCCAAATTGCTAACCAGGTTACCCGGCGCAAAAAAACGGGTTTCCATAGATTTTTCGGTCGTAGCACCGTCGACATGCGGGCACATCACTGGCCTTAGTAGCAGCGATACGAAAATCTCGGCCTGTTTCTCCTGGCTGGAGGTAAACGGCAACCGCATCAGTTCTTTCGGCGGATTCAGTGCCTCCTTGAGCAGGCGGGCAAACGCGACCTTCGGAACCTCTTTTTTATCCGCAGGTACTGGAAATCCTTTCTCAACGACATGAAATACTCCTTTGGTAGTCCGGCGATCGCTTTTCGGATTGTGAAGAACCCCATTCACCGTACGATAGGAATCAATAATATCCGAAGAAAACCGATCTTTGTCGGGTGGAAGCGAAAGCACGCGGGCCAATCCATGACGCTCCAACACCAAAGCGTTGGATGGTACAAATGTGGACTCTCCCACTTCCGCAGCCAACTCACCCAGATAGGTATTTATAAAATCGTGGATTCTCTGATCTACTGGGCAGAGGTGATTCTTTAGCAGCCGGTTTTTCTCAACGTAACTCGCAAGTAAGGATTCTCCCAATTTCAAAAACGGAAAATCCTCCGGGTCTCCAAAGGTAGGAAAACCGCGGGCCGCTAGCTTCAGATTAACAAACTCGACGAGCTTGCTGTCATTCTCGACAGGGCTGGATGTTTCAGGATCAAATCCAATCGCGTGTTTAAGCTGATTCATAGAAATTATTGGGTAATGTAGTAGAGTAAAAAGCGCATCTACCTCTCAAAATCAAAGACGTACATACACCGACCAGATCATTCAGCAGGTTATAGGCCGATGCAACGAGAAAACCGAATTCTCAACGACTAACGGGCGACCACAACACACTCATGTTGCACCATCTACACTCAAGCTACTGACAACGCTTTTTCCAGTAATTGATTTGTGAAGCCACTTGTTTTGGGCCCGGCATACCGGTCTGTTCTCGAGCTGCCAACGCAACCTCAACATTGAAACAGTCAACCCAATCCGCCTCAAAATGGCAATCCACGCTCTGCACATCCGCCAAGGAAAGCGCGTTCAGAGCAACCCCTTGTTCTTCAGCCAAAGCGACCAGCGCACCAATTACATGGTGGGCATTTCTGAAAGGTACGCCTTTTTCCACCAGGTAATCCACCACATCAGTCGCCAACAATGCAGGATCAGCGACCGCCGATGCACACTTGTCCGTCATCATGGTCAACCCGGAGACCACTCCCTCGGCAACCTGTAGACAAATGAGCGTCTGGTCCAGCGCATCGAATACCGGAGGCTTATCTTCCTGAAGGTCACGATTGTAGGTGAGGGGCAACCCTTTCACCATCGTAAGTAAGCTTTGCAGATCCCCCACAATCCGGCCTGATTTTCCCCGAACAAGTTCCATCGCATCCGGATTCTTCTTTTGCGGCATCAGGGAAGATCCTGTGCAGAAAGTCTGAGGCAGATCGACAAATCCAAACTCCGAGCTGCACCACAGTATAAAATCCTCTGCGAGCCGGGAAAGGTGGATCCCGATCAACGAGCAAGCGTAGACAAAGTCCATGTGAACGTCCCGGTCACTCACCGCGTCCATACTGTTCCGAGTGACTCTGGGGTTCCCATCGGCATCCACAAAACCCAGCAGTTTCGCAGAAATCTCACGATTGATGGGAAGCGTGGTTCCAGCAATCGCGCCAGAGCCTAATGGGCACCAGTTCGCCTGATCTTTTACCGCCGCTACCCGATCTAGATCCCGTCCCAACATTTCAATATACGCCAATAAATGGTGCGCGACACTCACAGGTTGCGCCCGTTGAAGGTGGGTATATCCAGGTATATAGACGGTTTGGTTCTTCTCCGCCTGGTCGATCAAAGCGTTCAGTGTCGCCTTCAAGCTCGTCTCGAGTTCGCCACAAGCCGCCTTGAAGAACAACCGCATATCCGTCGCCACCTGATCATTCCGCGAACGGGCCGTATGAAGCTTCGCCGCTTCAGGGACGCGCTCCGTGAGCGTTTGCTCAATGTTCATATGCACATCTTCAAATCGCTCATCCCAAGTGAAGGAACCGGCTTCTACTTCTGAGCGAATTTCAGTCAATCCGCGGTGGATCGCGTCTTTTTCCGCAACCGTCAACAACCCCACTTCAGCCAACATAGCCGAATGCGCTTCGCTACACTGGATGTCGAAGAGGGCGAGCCGTTGATCGAAAGACACAGATTCGCTAAAACGCAGCATAAGCTCTGCCGGTCCTTTCGAGAACCGACCGCCCCACGTCGCTTGTTTAGATGACTCACTCATAACGACCGAAGAACAAAACGATATGTATCTTGATGACAACGACTAATATTCCATCGTTCTGCTCTTCAATAGTCATCGCTCACCGCAAAGTTCACACCCTCGATACCGGCCGTCGAACAGGCATCCATTACTTTGATGATCATTTGGTGAGTCGTTCCTTCACCCGGAGCAATCGTCACCAACGCTTCAACTTTATTAGCGTTACTCGCTTCTTTGAAACGCGTTAGCATCCCTGTAAGTTCCATAAACCGTGACGAAGTAGGCGAGTCATAAGCATACTCGTTCACTACGACCTGACCAGCGTCATCAATTTCAATGATTTGCTCATCGGGCATATCGACGGGCTCGGATTGTTCGACGACACCCGGCAATTGAAATGAAATATCCGCCTCCTGTTTGTCCAGGGTAGACGTCACCAGATAATACATGAGCAATAAAAACACCACGTCGATCATCGGAGCGATGGGAATCGTGGGTTTGGGCCCGGGCTTCTTTTTGAGACGTGCCATATCAGCTACTCGCTTCGTAAGTTGCGTAGATGACTTCGTAAGCACCTACTTCTGCGCAGGCTTTCAAAACTTTTTTAATCTCACCAAAGGGTGTCGTTTTGTCGGCACGAACGGTTATCTGTAGTTCGGGATTCTTTTTGAGTTCGCCTCCGATCTGATCTTTAAGTGCTTCCAAGGTTACTGACTGCGTACCCACATAAATAGTACCATCCTCCTTAATCGAAACTACTCCCCGGGCCGAAACATCATCCGGTACCTCGCTGGCATGCGATTCCGGGAGTTCGACTTTCTCTGCTTTGTCCGCCTTTGCCAAGGTGCTTACGCACATAAAAAATACCAACAGAAGGAATACCATGTCGATCATTGGAGCCATTTGGAACTCCTCTTCGGGCTGGGTTCTCTTTCTGCGTCTTATCATATCGAATCAGATCTCCTAACCTTGACTCATTTCCAGGCTAAGAAAAAGCAGAAACTACACGGTAGGACCAACCGTGATCGTTCAATCTAGGCGAAAAGTTTGAAAGGCTTGCCACGCTGGGGTCACTATTAGCCTATAACCCCCATCACAACCATGTCAGATTTCGGCCAACGCTCAGTCATACTTCACGAACAACTTCGAGGCAAAATTGGAATAAGCACCAAGCTGCCCATCGAAACGCAGGATGATTTGTCCCTCGCCTATACGCCCGGTGTTGCAGAACCCTGTAACCTCATCGCTGCTGATCCCTCCAGGGCGCGCGACCTAACTATCAAACGCAATACGGTAGCCGTAGTCAGCGACGGATCCTCCGTCCTCGGCCTCGGCAATATCGGAGCCCTTGCAGCCATTCCCGTTATGGAAGGGAAATGTCTCCTTTTCAAAGAGTACGCCGGGATCGATGCCTTTCCCATCTGCCTCGATACTCAGGACACCGAGGAAATCATTGAAACCGTCCGCAGAATCGCCCCGGTGTTTGGCGGTGTGAATCTGGAAGATATCAGCGCCCCCCGCTGTTTCGAAGTGGAGAAACGTCTGCAGGATCTAGGCATACCCGTCTTTCACGACGATCAACATGGCACCGCCATCGTCTTACTGGCAGCCATGCTGAATGCCGCCAAGGTTGTCGGTAAAAAACCGGAAGACCTTCGGGTAGTCATTAATGGCGCCGGCGCAGCAGGGACGGCAATCGCGAAACTTCTAAGATGTATCGAACAAGATTCTAACGTTTGCACACCTGTTGCCGATGTCATCATCTGCGATAGCAAGGGCGCTATTCATGCTGGCCGAAACGACCTGAACTCGCAGAAAGAGGCCCTCCTTTCATTTACCAACCTGAACGGAAAAACCGGCAGCTTGCACGACATACTCGTAGGCACAGATGTCTTTGTAGGTGTCAGCAAAGGCAATCTTTTGACCCCTGACGATATCCGTACCATGGCTCAAGATCCAATTATCCTCGCCATGGCTAATCCCACTCCAGAAATCATGCCTCATCTCGCCCGCGAAGGAGGCGCCGCGGTGATCGGCACTGGACGCAGCGATTTCCCCAATCAGGTAAACAACGTCCTCGCTTTTCCCGGTATCTTCCGGGGGGCTCTTGATGCCAACGCAGCCCAGATCACTCCTGAGATGAAAATCGCTGCCGCCCACGCCCTGGCCAATTCGATTAACAACCCTACTGCAGATCGCGTACTGCCGTCACCCTTGGACAGAACGGTAGCGCCGCTAGTGGCAAAAGCAGTCTATCGAGCAGCAATGGTGTAAACCTGTTTACTCAGAGAACTACCCGATCATTCTTAAGTATGATATCTTGATCCTACTTTGCAGAAACTACGGATAACCATGATTCGATTAACCTGCCTCTTTCTTGTTACTATGCTGGTAAGCGACGATACCTTCGGAGACGAATCCTTTCTCATATTCGCACCCGACCGGGCGAATCAACAGCTTCTGAGTATGACGGTAAGCGAGTCCGGAGAAAGTGTTTCTATCACACAGAATAAGCCTCTGAGTTTACCCTTTAGTCCAGCTGGCACGACCGTTCATCCAAACGGCAATCAATTAATCGTCACCGCCGGTGGCAACGGGCCGAGCCACGCCGCTTCGATTGAGGTTCTTAAAGAAGGTGAGCTACGCTTGATAGCCTCATCAAAACTCAATCATCCGACAGGCTATACCAGCATCGATCGCAGCGGTCGTTACTTCATGGCAGCCCACTATTCCACTGGAGCAATTTCTGTCTACGGCATCGATAACAATGGAACAGTCGGTGATGAGGCCTACTCATTTCAGACACCCAACCCAGAGGCGCATTGTATTCTAACGACTCCGGACAATCGTTTTGTCTACATCCCTTGTGTAAAAAATAACAACGCCCTCTTTCAATATGCATTCGATGAAGCCACTGGACAACTAAGCCCACTCGAGCCGTTCAATGCCATGCCCCCTGCGATGTTTGGGCCTCGGCACGTCGCCTATCATCCAACTTTGCCTATCGCTTATTTCAGCAACGAACAGCAACTCGGAGTCAGCGTTTACCACATAGGGACTGATGGGCAGCTTACCGACAAACAACATGCAACAACGTTTCCAAGGCGATCTCCATTCGAACAAGGTAAACGGGACCTGCAAGCGTCGGACCTCGTCCTTACACCCGACGGAAAACTGCTCTTCGTAGCCTTACGAGACTTTGGTGGCAATGAAGACAGTGTGTTCGCCTTTCGAGTGGAGACCGGTGGGAAACTAAGCCATATCGGGCGCACTGCAGTTGGAGATATTCCATGGAAGTTGGATATTTCACCCAGCGGTAACTACTTGATCGTCAGAGAATCTGGTACCAATTGCTTCTCCGTATTCAAAGTTCAATCAGACGGAAGTCTCAACAAGGCTGCTTCCATAGCACTGGCTACTGGAGCAAATGATATGTCAATCATGAGCTTGAATTAGAAAGCGTCGTATGGGCCTAGGGCTTCTCTTATTCGGGGTTAAGAGCCGAGCTGAGGCTCTTCTCCGATCACGAATCGTAAGTTAAGAGAAGTTGATACATTGTCCAAGGTTTCCAAGTCCCCACCTGGACTCAGTTGCTTTATCAACGATAACAATCCTTCGATCGCCTCAGTTTTTGTTGGGTAGTTATTTACTCATGCCGGGTTAAGAAACGATTATCATAATAACTAACCTTCCGTTTAACCTGTCTGATCTTAGCGTTTTCAATTTTAATACGGAGCCTCACCATTAGCCCTCTGGTAAAAAAGCTCATCCCAAATAACGAACCAACCGCTTGTAACTTTCGCCCCTACTCCATTAACTTCAAAACGACTGGTTGTATTTGCGACCGGATCTGCAACCGACACTCTAGAACTATAGCATCATGGACTACCCACGTATCGAAAAAGCCGTTAAAGAAATTCTCATCGCCATCGGTGAAGATCCCGATCGCGATGGACTCGTAGAAACCCCCGCCCGAGTGGCTCGCATGTATGGAGAGATCTGCAGTGGCATCGCCGAGGATCCAACGTCTCACATCGATAAGGCCTTCGACGTGGATCATGACGAGATCATCATTGTTCGAGACATCTCTTTCTATTCGATCTGCGAGCACCACCTCATCCCCTTCTTCGGAAAGGCACATGTCGGTTACCTGCCACAACCGGGAAGCAAGATAACAGGTCTGTCCAAACTCGCCCGCCTCGTCGACGGCTACTCTCGACGCCCGCAGGTTCAGGAACGCCTGACCATGCAAGTCGCCTCAGCCATCCAGGAAAAGCTCGACTCACTCGGCACTATTGTAGTTTTGGAAGCAGAACACTTGTGTATGTCCATGCGAGGCATCAAAAAAGCGGGGGCATCAACCATCACCTCTTCTGTCTGCGGTATCTTTAGAGAAGACCCCGCCGCCCGAGCTGAAGCGATGAATCTGATTTTGAGGAAGTCTTAGGAACCAAGATTCCAGATCCTCTCGAAGCTACCTTCCCATCGCCACTGAAGGCTCGGGATCATCGGCGGCTTCGAAAAAGCCAATAAACATCTCGTCCCAAGACTGTTCACCAAACACGACCCGTTTGGTCGGATCAGGATTGTTAGGATTGCCGACTGAGTTGTCGAAAGACCCCGTAACCATTAGCCACGTACCCGCTGGGACATGACGAGGTTCCTTCAGGTAGTAAGAGAGCTGCCATTGAAAATCATAGCGTGGAACATGAAGAATCGTCTCCCGCTTTCCGTTGGGAAGTAACAGTTCGTAGCGCATCCACTTTCCGCGGAAGTGCATATGAGGAAATAAGCCGTAGATGGTGGCTGGTTTTTTAAACGCATACGTAGCGGTGTGCCGGGCATCGTTTTCACCAGGAGGAATATCCAGACGCGTATTGATGGCTGACCGTGTTTGCCCGATCCGCTCCTGCGGGCCATCAGCAAGATAGATGGCCATCTCCGTCATATCGGTTTGTGGCTCTCCGATCGTCGTATAGTGAAGTTCCAAAGTGAGCTTAGCATTCGCCGGAAGGAGTTTCGCAACACCTTCCGGATACTTCAAAGAACTAGCACCTGGCGCCCAGCCGTAAAAAAACTGACCCAACTTTCCATTCGATTCAGGAACTCCAGGCCAACGCACATAGAGTATCACATGATGTAGCACACTGTGGTTGCCAGGGTTTACATCAAATCCGCTTATCCAAACATCTTCATCGAATGGATTATCCACCTCCACATAGCGATAAGGTTCGATTCCCGTAGCCGCGATCTTCTGCTCCTCTGGAAGTTTGATAATCGCGTCGGGGTTTCCCATACGCCACTCGGGCAACTTCGGTCGCGGATCCGTCAGCGGATCGTGGCTGTCACCTTTCGGATTTCCCGCCTTGATCCAGCTCAATAGCGTGTGTTCCTCTTCTCTCGTCAGAGATTGGTCATTCAGAAAATCACCGTAACCGGGATGCGGATCCCAGGGAGGCATACGACGGGTCAGCAGGACCTCTTCCATCATCGCTGAGTAATTGGAAACACGACGGTGGCTGGTCATACTCCAAGGTCCAATAGCTCCTGGTTGGTGGCATTCCACGCAGTTTTTCTGCAAGATGGGAGCCACCTGTGTCGCATAATCAGGAGCTTCATCCGTAGCACTCACTTGCGGATAGGAAATAATACATCCCACGGATCTGGTTCGGGGAGTCGAGATTTCTTCGCCAGCCAGCAACTGATCCAGAGCGGTCTTGAGGTAGTGTTCAGACGCCCTGGGTTTCTCGGTACCCTCAGTCATTTGATTATCGATCGCACCGCGGTAAACCGCTTCCCAAGTGAATGTATCGATCAGAATTACTTCAGCGGTGCGATTCACATCGTAGGCATAGGCAACCGTTTGCTTCGAATCCAAGAGGTAAGTCATCTCCCGTAGTTTTAGACGCCCAATCTCCTTTTGGATATCGCGCATCGACTCTTCGGCATAGGAATTTACGATCCAGAAATCAACTCCTTGAGCGGCATAGTCACGCTCCAGCTTCGCGAACTTTGATACGCTCTTCCGAGCAATCGGGCACCCGGTTCCGGTAAAAAATAAGGCCACCGCTTTTCCACGCGCACCATAGAGCTCAACATTTGTTTCACGCGTATCCAACAGGTTGAAGTTGGGCAGCTCTTTAGCGGTCACCGACAGTGATAGCACAACAGAAAGAACAGCCCAGAGGATTTTAAATAGTCTCGAACTCATAAGAATACCTTAATTACGGGGATATTGGGGAGATACCTAGCGGAATGGGCCATCAGTTGCCAACCCTATTTCCAAGAACACGGATTCCACTCTTTAGTTACTGACTAAATATATAAACGAATAAATTCACCCCCAACCGGGTATAGAAGGTATGCGCGTAGTCGCTAATCTCCTGGCTATGATAATAACGGAATACACGCCAGTCTCCATTGGGTTCTTCGACCCAAGCTGGCGTTCCCGGAACTTCACAATAGATGACGTCGTTTAATCCATCTTCACGGGTCGTCTCGTAGCTTTCTCCACCAAAGGACGCTTCGCTCAAACGGTCAGATAAACCCTCAGCACCTTCACGTACTCGGAATCCAATACGAGTCGTCCACTGTCCAAATTCAGACTTGCCCCACCCCATTGCCATGATGGGCATAGCCATAACAGCTACACGGCCTTCGTGCTTTAGCACCATTGATGAGTAGGTCCCTTGCGGCCACTTTTCGTTGATGATGAATTCACGAATCGCCTCAGGCAGTGTCGACGCATCTGGTAATCCCGCGTAGAAAGACTTAAAAAATGGGTCGCTGCGAGGAAGCGGTTCAAATCGTTTATCGGGAAACACCTGCTTGAGTGCTCCATCGACTTCGGGAGACACCTCCCAATCCGCAAAACTGTGCATCTGCCCATGACGCGAGTTGCCCCGGAGAAACGCCGCATTGATACCTGCATCAATAAACAGAAAGCCACCTCGCTCTATGAACGCTTTCAGGTTCTTAATCTCACCCGCGCTCAGGGTCCACTCGGGCCGGTCCGCAAAATTTACATACAACACCGGATGCTTGAAGATAATTTCGTCTTCAAAGGAATCGATATAGATCGGAAAAGGATCTACATTGAGCGTCGTACGAGTCCGAAGTTCCTCCAGTAAACTAGGCAGCGCATCTGCATACTGACGTTGCATAGCATCCCCTTGTATTAATTGAACGACCTTCAAGTAAGGAACGTCTTTGGGGGGCAGCTTGGTTTCTGCCTGCGCTTCCTCAACCTCTACAACCGAAAACAAAGGTTGAACCAGGAAAAGCAGGCCTACAGATAGTATCAGTTTATAAAATACACGCATCACAATTGAACACCCAGGCGTTTAAGCATCTGGTCTTTAATATAAAGGGCCAAAGAACCATCCGGATCTTTATCCACTACCGATTTCAAGAAATTCAGTTCCTCCGGATCATTCAACCCGATCAGATGAGTTACCGCCCGACGCTGGATGAGCCAGTCGTTATCTTCCAGCGAAAGATGCAGGGTCTCTCTAACGTCCGGTGATTCTCGACGAACGAGCTCATCGATTGCCATCATTCTCAGGCGAGACTCTTCATCGATCAGGAAGTCAAACAACAGCGGTTCCGCATCTTCATTAGAAAAGAAGCGCGTGAGATTGAGCGCTGTTTCTCTCACCTTGGCATCTCGAGCGTAGGAAAGTCCTTCAATCAGCTCAGCCGGTACCAAGTCGCGGCTACCACGAAGGTAATTGAGCACCTGAATACGAACCCGTTCCGATTTGTCATCCGCCAAAGCAAGAATGCGATCGGTGTCTTTTTTCAGATCCACATATCCGAGATATAAACGTAAGGCTTCGAGCCGATATGTCGGATTCTCAGACTCCAGAAGTCGGTCGACTAAACTCTGTGCCCTTTCACGGAGTACTCCCAAGGTCTGGATAAAAGTAGTACCCTGCTCCTGGTTTAGCTGTCCCGTTAAGACCAGATCCGTCAGTTTTTTCGCAGCCTGAAAATCAGGACGTAGTCGGAAGGCCGATAACTCCGCCTCATGAACGACCTCGATATCCTCATCATTAAATAGCACCTCAAACCACTCCTCCGCACTAGGAGCCCGATCGTTTCCCAACATATTCGCGAACAAGAGCCTGATGCTTTTTACCGGATCCACAGATAGTTTCTCCGCCTGCTTAACAACGGTATCAAATCGCGAGATTCTTATACACAGTCGAACAGCTTCAAGCCGGACCATGTCATCCTCATCTTCCAACAGTGAAATCAGTATAAATTCAGGAAGCTGAATCCCTAGAAAGAAATAGTAGCTTAGCATGTTCCGTCGCACCACCACATCTTCATCGAGAAAGGCATTGATGAAACGCTGTCTCACATTCAACGGCAAACCTGGAGGAAGCGGTATAATCTGATTCCCGCGATTGTAGGAATTCCAAAGATTCACCAACATCGCCAAACTTGAGGACACCATCCGACGAATCTCGGCATCGTCATCCCCCAACATCAACATGATCGGCTCCACGGCGGTAGGAGGCATCGACGCTTGAATCTCAATCAGGGAAACCAATGCTGCACGACGAACCCTCACATGTGGATCAGTAAGACCATCTACCACTCCCATCAAGGCACGCATGTCTTCATACTTACCCAACAACATGATCGAACCCACTCTCGTATCCACATTGTTGGACTCGAGGTCTTCCAAGGCTCTGCTGATAGTTTCGGTCCGAGAAAGCTGGTCAGGCGGCAGAAGGCCCTCCGTTATAGACCCAGTTTGCGCCTCTAACGCCCCATTCACGACGCCCATAAAGCACCCAGCCAACAGTATTGTTCTAAACCGTTTCATTTCAGGCCCAGTACCCTCCTCCGGTACCATTCACTAAGCAAAAACAAAGCTAACACCAAGAAGTAAGGCCAGCTGTGCGCCCAGTAAACTCGGCGTTGAACAACGGGAATATGATCGGCCACCGGGATTTCGCTGATCGACCGCCAATCGCGGTAGGACGTATAAATACCACCGGTTAAGCGAGCCACATCCCGCAATAAAGATTCTTTAAAGGACGTATCAGATAATTCTGGTCCGGTAGGGGAAACCGCAAAAAATGCATCGTGCTCGAGCAACTCACCATCACCATATTCCACCGAGTAGCGCACATGAAACTCGCCCGGCTCGCTCGCCAGAAAATCCGCCTCATATTTGCCGGGTAAGGTAAGAGACGGATTGAGCAACACATCCGCCCGTTCACCACTGGGTTTTTCAATAGTCGCGGTAACCCGAGCCTCAGACTCCGCACCGAAATCTTGAGCCCTCACTTTAAGATCCAGGTCCACCTGGCTATCAAGCGACTGAACCGTGCCCTGAAGAGGCATATCGAGGCGCTCCTTTCCGCCACTCGCCAACCAAAATAAAAGCTGCCTCCAGAACAAACCATGCTGTTCCAAGCCTTTGTCCGACTCCATCCGCCAGCGCCAGGTATTCTCGGTGCCAAGATAAGCGGTGCTGCCAGCCCCAAATGCCTGAACAACCAGGATTGGGTTTTCACGGCCTTTAGTGGTAGCTGAAGCTCGACCACCTCGGCTCACATTTGTACCTAGGTATACCGGTGTATTCTCCGCAAGAAAGGGTCCAGGGTTTTGAAACAACGAACCCCCTTTACTCCCAGTAAAAACAGGATCGGCTTCCAGTTCGAGATACCGCTTGTCTTTATACAAAATCGCCTTTGCTTCTTTGACAGGCAACATGGAGGTCAACAGCTTCGGTGACTTGTCCATCGGGCCGAGGGCCAACAAACCTGCTCCCCGTCGAGTAACCACGTTCCGGAGTGCCTGAAGAACCTCCTCACTCAACAAGTGAGTCAACCGTGTATCGACGATCACTGCATCGTATTCAAAATAATAGGACGAATCCTGCGGCACGTCAGTTAACGGTGTGGGCTCATCATCCTCCTGTCGATTTTGCAGGTAAGACTTCGGTCCGGTTCGAATGAAGCTATCCAATTGAAACCGCGCATCATCTTTGAGCGCTTGTTTAAGAAAACGAAACTCCCAGTGCAATTGAGACCCTAAGTAGAGAATTTTATATTCGTCAGGCTTCTTGATTTCCATAGTGGCAAAGTCCACATCGGACGCAGGATTCGTATCTTCTACCAAAGGCTCCACTCGCAAACGGTAAGTTCGTACCCCCGCATATTCTGCCTGATCTTCAAACACGACATCCCGTTCTTCGCCTGCATTCAAGGTAACCACTTTGTCCTGAAGCCATTCACCTCCACGAAACAGCTGCACCGTGACCGTTTTCTCTGTGTTAAAAGCGTTCAACACCTTTCCGTTCACCATGACCACTTCACCGACTTCAGCTTCCAGTTGGGAATCCGTAAATCGAATACTCACGTCGCCCGGGGGAGCGTTCTCACCTACCCCTACTACAGAAACAGGGATGGCAGCGTCGCGGAACTGGCGCGCCGCCTCAATTAAGAGACTTCCGGAATTTTCATGGCCGTCGGTAATCAGCAAAACCCCTCCCAAGGAACGTCCCCGATCCTGACTTTGCTTGAGCACCTGCAAAAGGCTGTCCGCGGGCGCACTTTGACCACTGGGCTTGTAACTACCACCCAATCGCCAGGGCAAGATTGTTTCCTGGAATAAATAAGGATTTACCGGGTAATCAGCTAATGGGCCTTGAAACAAATTTTCTTCCTCCTCGAAACTGATCATGGACGTAACCACTTCAGCCCGATTAGTCGCCCGCTCCGTATCCGGAGTTTCCATACTTCCTGATGCATCTGCCAAAACAACCAATTCAAACGCTTCGGGATCGGGATCTTCCTTCACAAAATAGGGATTCAAGAGCGCCAGAAACAGAGCGAGTAATGAGGCTCCCCGAAGAGTCGCCAATACCACACGGTTTTTCAGAGGGAGCCAGGCTTGCAAGCGTAGAGAACTCCACACCAAAGACACCCCCGCCAGCACAACCGCTAACAGGATCCATCCAATCGAGATAGGAAGGTCGAAATGCATCACCTATTAGGAATTGCCCGAGCCCTCCTCGGCCAATTGCTCAAAATACTTTTCAACCTGGGAGCGATATTGCTCAGGTGGATCGCTCGATTGACGCAACATATCGAGTTGCATCTCACGAATGTCTGAACGCAAGCGTTCGAGCAAAACCTGACCGGCTTTGCCGATGACTTCTTCTGTCGCCCTGACACCGCCCGACCAATTTTGATCTTGGTCTTCTAAATTCAATTCTCCAGCAAACTCGCGCAGCTCGGGGTCATTCAAGCGACTCGCCAGATCCGACAACATACCACTCAACCCATCTTGCATTGCTTCCAGTCGTTGTTGCGCCCCCGGTGATTCACCTTCCGCTTGCATACCTTCAAGGGCCTGCTGCGCTTCCTGTAACTCAGCTAACGCCTCTCTCACTGCTGAATCGGCCAGTTGAGGCATACCAGAGGCAGTCTCTTCAATTCCATCAGCCAGACTCTCCATCGATTCAGCCAGTTCATCCTGTATCGGAGCCGCCCGACCAAATCTACGATAGTGCAACGCATTCTCAGCCCGTGACATTTGGCCTTCGAGATTTTCTTCATCGGCCTGTTCACCGATTCCGTCCAACTCGGACGCTGCTTCAGGGAACTGCTCTCTCAATTGGTTCGCGGTCTGCGCCAGATTGTCCTGCCACTCCTCAAAGTCCTCCGCGATGCCCTCCTGCTGCGCCTTCAGCTCTGCCCGCTCTTCGTCATTAAGCTCTCCTTCATCGGCCTGCCGACTCTGGCTCGCCGCCTGACTTTGCCGAGACGCCAATTGCTGCCCCTGCCCCGCCAAGCCCTGCATCATCTGCGAGGCTACCTGGTTGATTCCTTGCTCCAGCAACGTCGCCGCATTCATAAGACCTTGTTGAGCTCTCTGTCCACTACCTTGGGCCATTCCTGGTTGGCCCTCTTCAAGTTGCCCTGCACCCTGGGCCATTTCCCCAGCTGCTTGATCAATGGCTGGGGCTGACGGATTTCCGGGCATCAGGCGTTCCAACTGATCGCGCATTTCGACCGCATCTTTGGAAAGCTGGGATTGTTGTTCGGCTAATGCTTCCAGATCATCTTCAGTCGCGTTCCGTCGTTGCGCCCGTTCGATCTCGTCGTTCAATTCACTCTGTTGATCGATCAACGAATTCAAATCGTCCAACGCTTCGGGAAGCTCAGCGAAGTTAGGCGCTTCACTCGGGTCTTGATTTTGTTCGCCCTCGGAAGGTGGCTGCTGGCCCTGAGAATCGCCTTCCGATTCCGATTCACTTTGGCTTTCGGAGTTCGATTGATTGCGGCTGAGTTCGGCTTCAAAGGAAACCAACTCAGCAAGTGCCTGCTCCTCGGGAGCAATCGCAAGATCCGTTGCGTTGCTGTTGATCATGGTCTCGGCCTTTTCCATACCTTCACGAGCACGAATTAAAAATTCCATCAAGTGTTCTTGTCCCTGCTGAGTGAGGATGGGAGCGGCTTGAACCATCACCGATTCGATCACCGTTCGCAATGAGGCCAATTGAGTTCCGATCTCCTGATTCGCAAATTGGTTTTCCTCGAGTGGTAGCCCCATCGCGGCATAGGTATCTCGGATGATTTTCTTGAGTTCAATCACCAGCGCGCGCACGTCCACTTCCTCCGTCTCGCCTTCACCATCCATGCCTTCTAACTCAATGGGTTCTTTCTCAACCCGCACCTCGATAAAAAAGACTTCGGAACGTACGATGTTAGGCTCCGGTTCTTTGTTATCCATCGCCGTCGCGGAATAGGAAATGACATCGCCATCCAGAACCTCTAATTCAAAGAGGTCCAGCGATTCAAACAAGTTGAGCTCGATGGCTCCTGGCTCGCGACTTTCATCCCCTTGATGAAGTGCAATGGAGCGTTGCCGGGTTCCAGAAATCGAAAGATTTAGAATGACCGCGTTAAGACCGAAGTCGTCAGCGACGAATAATTCGAGCGGAATCAGGTCATCGGGCTTCACGGTGGTATCCTCACCCGGTTTGATCCATTCAAGTACGGGCTTCTCATCCGGAAGTACCGTCAGCTGAACCGTCTCAGTTTGTGCTCGGTGTCCTGTCTCGTTGAACATGACAAAACGCAACGAAGAAGATTCTTCCGGTCTGATGTCGAAACCGAAGCTACCCATCTCGTTCTTCATGAGCGGTAGCGATTCTTCTCCAAATTCAACGTTGAGTTCAGTAATCATTGAGCCCGCCAGGTCGAAAGATAGCCGCGTGCCCTCCAGCATTTCCAAATCCTTCAAGGCATCGTACGATTCCGATTCATAGCCTGAGTAGGCCGGTGGATCGACAAACAGTTGAAACAAATCAATAACAGGAGGATCGTAGGCAACCACCGAATACCAAGGTGACGTTAGCGATGCTGTCTGTACTCGAAATTGAATATCCTCTACTACATCGTAGAACACGAAATCTGATCGACCGTCCCCGGCACTATTCATCGGAAACGATACAAGTTCTCCATTTTCTTGGAACTCAATTGTGCACTGTGCATCCCAGCGACGTGGGCTTACATACACACGTATGTCTTCGCCTCGCGCTACTTCAAGTGGCTTAGGGGCAACATAGAAAGCAGTCGATTCACCACGAACCCAATCACCAACCTGGTATCGGAATTTTTGAGACACATCGAAAAAGTGGGCGAAAGTCATCAGGGCGATCGCCACGACCAACAAACCCGACAAGGAAAAGAAGCGAAAACGCTTCGGGATCAATAGTTTCTCCAGATCGTAGGATGCCGTTTTCTCCGCCACAGAATCCACAAGTAGCCGCTCGATCGTCGTTCGTTTCGCCTCTGGAATGTTCGAAACTTCGACGGCAGCATTGAAGCTGTCCATGAGGTCCGGATGCGCCTTTTCCACCCGGTTCGATAGCTCCATCAACTTGGGCTGGTTCCGGTAGACTCGAATCAATCCAACCAGTGCAATGACCCCGAACACGGCAAGAATACCGAGGTTGAAAATGACCGCGGTCGTTTCTTTAAACACAAAAAGCTTCTCAAGGAACTCCAATCCACAAAAGACCAGTCCCAGCCCAATTACGCAAAACGCCAACCAGCCAGCCAAGCGTAAGAGCAGGAGCCGGAAGGCAATTGGTTTCAGTGTTTCAGCGACGGGTTGCATATCAAACCGGATCGGGTTTTCCTAAAGGAGAGGGTTGAGCGATATCTTTGATTCCAGTTAAAAGAGATTCCAGAAAAATACAAATGAGCGCAACCATAAGCAACCAAGGCCATAAATCGACCTTCGTTCCCGTGTCCGCTGGCAAGGTACCGGCCCCGGGCACCGCATTGGCATACAGTGGCTTCTGTGATAGCAAGGCTGGTAACCACTGGTCGGTATCGACGGTTCCTTTTACCGACTCACTAGGATTCACGTTTACTTCCCAAAACTGTCCGTCCCGTTCAAAAGTCGATGGCTCACTAACTGGCTCAGCTAGCGATAGTGTTTCTTCTACAAAGAACTGCCGGCGAAGACGATCGGTGTTGAACCCTTCCTGAACAAGCTCGCGGACCAAAGGTAAAAACGAGTTTCGCAACGGTAAATCCGTCCAGGATGGCTCGAATGCAAAAGTACTGGCGTAGAGGGTGCCCTGCCCAACCGCAAGAGCGAGGAGTGCAGGTTCACCGTTTTCAAAAGAGATCAATGTTGTATCCTGATCTGAAGCCTGGAGCCGAACATACCGATAGACGTTCACCAGCATCAGGTCTTTTGACGCAGCGTCTGCGAAGGTCTGTGAAAGGCGACTCGACGGATTGATCGAACCTAAATGATAAGGCGTTTGCCGCTCATTGGTGTTTCCCGCCAGACCCAAGAAGCGGGACTGCATCATTCCACTCTTTTCCAATGAGCGAAACTGGCTGGGGAACGACTCGCCCGGAAGCATGATCGCCGTACGCCCCTGTTCCAAATAACCTCTCAGATCCCCCCACTGCTCCTCGCGCAGGTAAGCACCCGCAGCAGGGATCACGACGACGTCAGCTTCCTCCAAAAGCGTCGACTCGAAAAACCCACGGTCCAGCGCGGTCACTTCGAAACGAACCCAATCGGCCTCAGACTCAACCTCTAACGCAGTTTGGAAAAAATAAAACGCATTTGCTGCCTGTGGTTCATCAAGATTCGGCAGAAATGCATACACACGGACGACCGGTGGCGGTGCGATCCAGAAATGCCAAGTATTATCGCGATTATTGACGTCCGCGGGAAGATTGGCAGTCATCGGACGCGGCTCATTCACCTCGAGCGTAAACGTGACGTTAGCGAGCTGGCCAGCAGCCACATTGACCAATTTTTCTTCAGAGCCCGTTTCACTATCTAACGTGACCGGGACTGATTCGCCTTCACCGCTATTATTACGTATCGTGACGAGAACCCGCGCCTGATTCTTCCCAACAGGAACCGTATTCACATTCACAATACCTATATTGATCGCTTCGCTAGGTTCAGCGCGCAAAAAAACCAGTTCCATAGATTCTGGAACACCGGGTAGGTCCCGTTGCCAATCGGTCTCCTGAAAGTCGGATACAACAACCAGTCGGCTTTCTCCCTCCGGATTGAATAGCCGAACTGCGGTATCAATCGCAGACCCTGGATTTCCCGCAGCAAAACTGGGCTCTAAATCTTGCAGATAGTTTTCCAACGCATTGCGATCCGCCGAGGGAGAGATTTGAGTCAAAACTCGGTCAGCGTATACCACCAGACCAACCTCGTTTGCACGGGTGCTCGAGAGGTCATCAAGCAGTGCGCTCTTAGATGCCTGCCAATTGCTTCCACGGGCCATACTTGAGGAGGCATCCAGCAGATAAACCGTTTGCTTCAAGGTACTTCCTTCTGCGACAGTCGCCACTGGCGTAACCCAAATCGGCTTAGCAAACGCAAGCACGATGGCCGCAAACAGTAACAGGCGGAGAACGAGCAACAACAGGTCACGCAGTTTCCTCTTTTCGCGACGCGGCAGTTGAGAACGGTCTATAAAGCGAACTGACGGAAACTTCAGACTCACCGCCAGCTCACGGTTAATCAGATGCAGAATAGTGGGCACCGCCAATCCAGCCAGGCCCAATAGAAATAGACTATTTACGAACGAAAGCATCTCAAGTGAGCGCCTCCCGATGGTGCAGATACTGGCTCAGCGCATGCCCCAGATGATCGGTCGTCAGGAGTGGTTTGAAATCAACCTGAGCCTTACGAAATCCCTGTTGAAGATCTCCCATGAATTGATCCATCGACCGCTGGTAATCCTCTCGAACGGAATCGGCAAACGTAGTGACCTCTTTATCGGTTTCAGAATCGACATAACGAACGGGGTACGCGTGCGGCAAGTCCCGTTCATCAGGGTCCAGAATTTGCAGAGCCAGCACATCGCAGTGCTGAAACTGAAGGTTCTGCAACATGCGCGGAAGCGTATCCTCCGCCTCCAGCATGTCGGACAGATAGACAACGATCCCACGACTTCTCATGTGGTGGGTCATGGCTTTGAGTAAACGTTCGTGGTTCGCCTGACCTTCCGGTTTCAAGCGAGTAAGCGCCTGAAGAAACTGGTGTAATTGACCATTCCTGTGGCCCGGCTCTAGCGCTTCCACAATCGAATCCTGGTAGGCAAATAAAGAAATATTGTCGCCCTGCCTCGTAGCAAGGTAGGCAAGGCTGGCTGCCACCATACACGCATACCGTAGCTTGGAACAGGCCGCACGATCACCTTGATAATGGTGCGAAGCACTGGCATCGACGACGAAGTAGCAGTTCATCGAGGTCTCTTCCTGATAAACTTTCGTTACGAGCTCATCCCGCTTGGCATATACCTTCCAATCAAGGTATTTCAAATCCTCTCCGGGCACGTAATTACGATATTGCAAAAACTCCGTACCAAAACCGTGAAAGACAGACCGATGCATGCCTGACAAAAATCCCTCAACAGCCGCCTTGGCCATTAGGGAATAGTTCTCGATGCGCGTAAGGTGCGCAGGGTCGAGCAGATCTTTGTAAGCAACGGCCATCGGAAGGTGACTATTCTTTGATCGTTTCCAAGAGGCGTTGGATCACTTTGTCAGCAGTGATTCCTTCAGCCTCTGCGTGGAAATTGGGGATGATTCGATGGCGAAGTACGGGAATCGCAAGCGCCTGCACATCCTCCACCGCTACAGTGTAACGACCATTAAGTAATGCGCGCGCTTTTCCTGCGAGAATCAAAGCCTGGGACGCTCGGGATCCAGCCCCCCACTTGATCTGGTCTTTTATAAAGTCAGGAGACGATTCCACACTTGGACGAGTGGCACCAGCTAAGCGAACGGCGTAGCTCACCACATGTTCAGAAACAGGGACTTGGCGCACCCAGTCCTGAATTTCGAGAATCTCCTCGGCAGAAAAGACCGGTTGGAGCGGATCTTTTTGAGCGGCTGTAGTTTCTGTGACCATGCGAATTTCATCTGCCTGAGGAAGATAATCCATCACTACGTTTAATAAAAAGCGGTCGAGCTGCGCTTCGGGGAGCGGATAAGTTCCCTCCAATTCGATGGGATTTTGAGTGGCCAACACGAAGAATGGCGGCTCCAGCTCAAACGTTTGCCCAGCAGCAGTTACCTGGCGTTCTCCCATGGCTTCCAGCAATGCGGCCTGGGTCTTAGGTGGTGTCCGGTTGATCTCGTCGGCCAATACCATATTCGCAAAAATAGGGCCTTGCACAAAACGAAACAGGCGCTTTCCCGTGTTTTTATCCTCCTCAACCACCTCAGTACCAAGAATATCTGCAGGCATCAAATCCGGCGTAAACTGAATGCGTTTAAACGAAAGTGAAAAGGTCTGAGCAATAGACTTCACTAAAAGCGTTTTACCGAGACCCGGAACACCGGTCAGTAAGGCATGCCCCCGAGCCATCAATCCAATGATCATCTGCTCAATGATCGTTTCCTGCCCGATAATTACCTTACTGAGTTCTGAGGAGATGCGCTCGCGGGCGTTTTCAATTTTGCTGAGAATCTCGGTTTCGTTCGATTCGGTCATAGTGAGTCTAAATAGGGCTTATGTTAAAAATACTGGCGGGTACCTAACCGCTTACAGTCACAAATTTCAGTAGACCAAACGATTATGCATTCGTTTCCTGAATGCGAACGAAACTTGCAAATAAATTTATGGGAAAGCGCTTCGCGGACATGCAGTTACTACTTTTGCTTCGGGCGAAAGATCTTCATTACCTTGGGATCCGATTCGAGATGAGGACCTCCAAGCAAATCGATACAGTATGGAATCGCCGGAAAGACGATCTGGAGGCACTCCTCGATCGCTTTAGGTTTACCTGGAAGGTTTATTATCAGACACTTTCCACGAGTCCCCGCCACCTGTCTGGACAAAATGGCAGTCGGAACAATTTTCAACGACTCAGCACGCATCGCCTCACCAAAGCCTGGCAACATCTTTTCACACACCGCTTCCGTCGCTTCAGGGGTCACGTCCCTCACAGCCGGTCCGGTTCCACCTGTTGTTACTACGAGGCAGCAACCCACTTCATCCGCCAGGAATTTCATGGTTTCTTCAAGCTGATCCTGCTCGTCCGGGATCACCCGATAAACCGGTTCAAACTCCGTCACAAGATAGTCACGAATTAAGCGCACCGCTTCTTTCCCGGGTATATCTTCATAGATGCCCTGACTCGCACGGTCCGATACGTTGATAACGCCAATTTTAACCATGACGTCACCCTAGGATTACGATGATGGAGGGCAACAAAGGAATGGTCCGAACCTAAGCTGAGTCGCCTCTCACACGATTCACCACCCAATCAACAATAGCTGATTCCTTGTCTTCGTTTTCCCAGACTACTCGCAGAAACTCCGCAGGGTGAATATCGTTGGTTTTTAGAAAATTCCGATCGCCACCGCAACTATACATCACATCGGGATGGAGTTCACCCCTAAGCTTGGCTTTCGCTTTCGGGATGATGCGAGGCAACCAACGGATGCCTTCTGCCTCGGAATCTTTGGCCGGTAACGTGGAAGGGTCTAGCATAGCTTTAGAAGAGTTTCCATGCTGCTGTTCCCGCAGGTAAGCCCGACGGACATCATGGATCATCGCAACTGTCGTAAAGTCCGGCTCGCCACCACTCACAAAGTCTTCCGCAAAATCGAAAATTTCCTGAGCACTCGCACCGATTGAAGCCAGGAATTCAAGTTCCTGCTTATCGAAATAGGTCTTCACGTCTTCGTTTCCAGACCTATAAATATCAACGGCCTTCTGCCACACCGCTTGAAGCGTTTTCTGGTAATTATAATGGTTCATTTCCTGCGAATTAATTTCCCTAGATGAGTGGGTCGACCTGGCGAAACCTTACACGTACCCGAAACGCCCATACTTAAATCGCAGTCTCGACCGGTATTTAACAGTCCCACTGTAGAAACTGAAGGAGAGCGTTGACCCGTTCCACTTCCATTTTAACGTTCTCCCTATGCTAAAACAAACGTTTGGGGGCGTGCTTTGGGGAATTACGATAAGCTTGTTGTTGCTGCCGCTCGCTCGAGCGGACGCTACCTACGAGAAATTACAATCGGGGCCCATGCTCGGTTATGTCACGATGTCGGAGGTTCTCATTTGGATTCAGACAACCGGCCCAGCGGATGTCCAGGTGCAGTATTGGCACAAGGGTGATCCAGAAAAACGGTGGTCTACCAGAACGGTAAAGACCGAAAAAGAAACCGCTTACGTTGCCAAATGCATCGCCGACGAAGTTCGGTCCAACAGTACCTACGGCTACGAAGTTTTTATCGATGGCGAGAAGGTTACTCCAGCCTTCCGAACAGATTATCGGGAAGGAGCGCCTATCCCTCTGGAGTTCTCAACCCCTAAGAATTGGCGATTTCGCGAAGAAGGTCATCGAATATTCGACTTTACGATCGGTTTTGGTAGCTGCGCTTACATTAACCAAGAGGGCGGGTATGATCGCCTCGGAGGAAATCCCTACGGTAGCGGTTATGAAATATTCGAGAGTATCTACGAAGCGGATCCGGACATTTTCATCTGGCTCGGAGATCAAATATACCTGAACGAACCAGACTGGAGCTCCTGGACAGGCATCTTACAACGCTGGACCCACTCCAGGTCACTTCCACACATGCGAGGTATGCTGGCATCCATTCCCCAATACGCGATTTGGGATGACCACGATTACGGCCCGAACAATGCGGGATGGGACTTTTGGAATAAGGCTAAGACCACCGAGGCCTTCACGCTATTCAATGGGAACCCATCAGCGGGCCTGCCAGATACACCCGGCGTATTTTCGTTTTTCAACTACGGGGATGCCAACTTTTACCTGCTAGATAATCGAACCTACCGGGACGGAGTTGAGCATTTAAAAGCATTCGATCGAGAGAAGGACCTCCTGGGCAAACGTCAGGTGGATTGGCTGATAAGTGCGCTAAAGTATAATCAAGGTCAGGCAACTGAGGGATACCTGCCAAGTTACCCATCAAATTTTAACATCATTAGTATCGGAAACACGGTGCTGGGAGACAACGGTGCCGGGGACAGCTATCGCTTATTCGATGAGGAGTGGCAGTACCTCATGGACCGGATCATTGAAGAAGGTATCGACGGAGTGGTCTTTCTGAGTGGCGACGTGCACTTTTCGGAGGTGAACACCCTTGAATTTATTGGTGGAGGAAAACCCGGTGTTCCTGGGAAAGCTGGCATCAAAGGGGAAACCTATCGCTTTATCGAATTCACCAGTAGCCCTCTTACTTCAGGCAGTTTCGGGGGTCCAGAAACAACCAGCACTCGCTACGATATATTCCCCGGAGAAATGGATCAGGTGAAAGAACGAAATTTTTCAACGCTCGAATTCTCAGGTCCCTTGGACGATCGGAAAATGACGATCAAGTATTTCGATACACAGGGCAAGCTACTCAACCAAAAGGAAAACGCACCAGACGGAACCGTTACGGATGCATCCGTGATTCCTGCGTCCTGGTTAAAAGCACCAAGAGAGAAGTGATAGAATAACGTTCTGCTTCGAGACAGACTCAGGCAAAAAAACGAAGCATTCGAAGCTTTATCTATTCTCAAGAGACGGCAGCCAACCGAAAGCGTCTAACCTGCAAAAGGAACAGCGGGAAGACCTCGTGCACCCGGACGGCAACGGAACAAGGCTCCAGCATGAGGCTGGTCTTTGAGTTGCTCTTCGGTTTCGTCAACTGAAGCAGTTGTGATGTAAAGATCTTTGAGATCATCTCCACCGAACCAACAGGCGGTCACTTTTCGAACTGGAACGTCGATCTGCTCGACTACGTTTCCAGTGGATGGATCGATACACTGCACGCCACTGCCAGTCCATCGAGCGACCCAAAGTAGGCCTTCCGAATCGATGGTCATACCATCGTAGATCGGTGGATTCTTTCCAGCTGGGGTGTCGGCGATGACCCTGAGATTGGAAATATCGCCCGAATCGGCATCAAAATCATAGGCTTCAATACGGTTCTTAAAACTATCAATATAATAAAACGTGGTCTGGTCATTACTCCAGGTAAGTCCATTCGAACACCCGATACCATTCTGGATAATCTCGCATTGGAAATCCGGATCCAGGCGGTAGAGGCTACCAATCGCTTTGCCATCGCGACTCGCCATCGTGCCTGCCCAAAAACGTCCCTGAGGATCGCACTTTCCATCGTTGAATCGACCCGCCAAGGTTTCTGAAGGAGGATTGGGGAGTGGGGTTAACCGTTCTTTCTTCGGATCGAACAGGGCAAATCCATCTTCCATCGCCAACACAAGACCGCCGGATTTCCTAGGAACCACCGTTCCTACTTTACCCGATAGCTGAAAAGTCTCCTTCTTATCCTCCCTAGGATGATAAATATGGACCCGCCCTTCGTCGATGTCGACCCAGTGGAGTTTGTTGTTATACCAGATGGGACCTTCTCCCAATGTGGCACCCGCGTCCCAGACTACTTCTAATTCCATATGGAATTAGCAAACCGCAGTTTTGTGTAATTGGACAGAAAATTGAGCGCCCTTTTCTGGCAAATTTTCGGCGTATATATCTCCACCATGCGCTTGCATGACCGTCTTACAAATATTGAGCCCCAAGCCCGTGCTGGTCTCTCCGCCGGTCGGCTTCACAGACGTCTTGGAAAAACTGCCAAACAACATATCGAATTCATTTTCCGGAATTCCCGGACCTTCGTCAGCAACCCGGAAAAATACCCAGTTTTTATCACTTTCCAGAATCACTGAAATCTTAGTGTTAGGCTCTGAAAACTTGATTGCATTGCTCAGTAAATTGTCCATGACGCGACGAACCTGACGTTTATCGCAACGGACTTTTGCGGGGATATCTCTTTCGATAAATTCGATCTCGATATCCTTTTTTCCCGCAGTAACACGGTAGAGGTTTACAGACGTTTTCACAACAGAATAGAGGTCTACCTCATCAATTTCTACACTGAGCTGACCTGTCTCTATCAATGCAACGTCGAAAAGGTCATTTACCAATGCCAACATCGCTTCTGAGGCTTCATAAATGCTAGATGCCATCTCAGCTTGAGTCGCGCTGAGAGCTCCAAATTTTCCTGACGCCAAAAAGCTCGCCAACCCGTTGATTGAAATCAGCGGATTTTTTAGATCGTGCGAGGCAATCCCAAGAAACTTTGATTTTTCGGAGTTTGCTTTGGTCAGAGCCTGGATGAAAGCCTTATGTTGCTGAAGTAAACTTCTTACTTTTAGGTGAGTCTCGATTCTGGCAAGCGCCTCTTTGATTCGATAGGGTTTGGTAATATAGTCGGACGCTCCTTCGGAAAAAGCCTGTAAGATCGAATCTGAATCCGTCTTACCGGTCATGAAAATGATCGCCACATTTTGACACTCAGGCATTTCCTTAAGCTTTTCGCAGGTTTCCAAGCCGTCCATTCCCTCCATCATAATATCGAGAAGGATTAAGTCTGGAAGAACAGATCCGATCATACTGATACCCTCTTCCCCACTACCAGCGGAGAACACCTTGAAATTTTGGCGCTCGAGGGCTTTGGAAATTAGCTTTCGGTCCAAGGGACTATCGTCGATGACGAGAATCACCTTGTTCGAGATATCAATGGATTCGTCTTGGACCATTTGAAGAAATATTAACAGATAGGATTGATCTTTGAGAGCCTTCTACTTCTCCTCCAATCGAGCCTGATTTCGCCAAAAAAAATCAGCCGAGGTCGAATTTTACAATGATTGTACTCAAGACCTGGCTGATTCAGGCCATCATCATTATAGACGAAAACCGGCAAAGAACCGGAGATCCTAGCAAACTATGCTCGCCCAAAGATCTGCTTCACAGAAGCCACCGCGTACTCACGGTTCATTTGAGCAATGAAATCGAGGCTAATACCCTTTGGACACACCGCTTGGCATTCCCCATAATTCGTGCAATTCCCAAAACCCGCTTCATCCATAGAGGCCACCATACTAAGAACGCGACGATCTTTCTCCGCCTTACCCTGAGGGAGGCTATTGAGTTGAGACGATTTCGCAGCCGTAAACAACATAGCGGACGCATTCTTACACGCCGCAACGCAGGCACCACATCCGATACAGGCGGCGGCATCCATCGCATAATCAGCGATCTCTTTGGAAATCGGGATCGCATTGCCATCAGGAGCACTCCCAGTTCTCACCGAAATAAATCCTCCAGCCTGCTGGATCGCGTCCATTGGCGAACGATCAACTACAAGATCCTGCAACACTGGAAACGGCTTCGCGCGCCACGGTTCCACCGTAATGGTTTCGCCATCGCTAAAGTGCCGCATGTGCAACTGGCAAGCCGTAGTCATACGTTCTGGCCCGTGAGGGATACCGTTGATCGTCAAAGAACACATGCCGCAGATTCCTTCGCGACAATCGTGATCGAACGCAATCGGCTCATCCCCGCTCTCGATCAGATCCTCATTAAGCAAATCCAACATTTCCAGAAACGACGAATCCGGTGATACGTCATCCATTTTGTAGTCCACCAAACGGCCGGACCCATTCTGTCCGTCCTGTCTCCAAATACGTAAAGTAAGTTTCATGAAATTAGTCTCTGATTACTTGTAACTGCGGGTTGCCATCTTAACCGATTCGTAAACCAGCTCCTCCTTGTGTTTAACCGGAGCGGTATCTGCTCCTTTGCTTTCCCAGACGGAAACATGGGAGAAATTCTCGTCATCGCGTACTGCTTCCCCTTCTTCTGTTTGGTGCTCCGCTCGGAAGTGACCTCCGCAGGATTCATCGCGATTAAGCGCGTCATGACACATCAATTCAGCAAACTCCAAGTGATCAGCTACCCGACCCGCACGTTCGAGTTCTATGTTGAGTTGTTCACCCTTACCTGGAACGCGAACATTACTCCAAAATTCCCGACGCAATTCAGGGATCAAAGCAAGCGCCTTCTTAAGCCCTTCCTCTGTTCGGGACATACCACAATACTCCCACATGATACGACCGAGCTCGATATGGATGGATCGAGCAGATCGTTTACCCTGGATACTTAATAGCTTGTTTGTGCGATCATTAACTTCCGCTTTGGCTTCACGGAATGCCGGTCCATCCGGATCAGGAACCCCGGCTCCGACTTGAGCCAGATAATTGGCCACTGTGTAAGGAGCGACAAAGTAACCATCAGCCAGTCCCTGCATAAGCGCACTGGCTCCCAAGCGGTTGGCACCGTGATCAGAGAAGTTCGCCTCTCCTAAAACGAACAGCCCCTCGATATTACTCATCAAGTTGTAATCCACCCAAAGCCCACCCATGGTGTAGTGAGGTGCAGGATAGATCATCATCGGAGTCTCATAGCCACTCTCACCAGAGATCCGCTGATACATGTCAAAAAGATTGCCGTAACGTTCAGCGATAGCTGGCTGGCCCAGACGACCAATCGCGTCTTCAAAATCCAAATACACTCCAAATCCAGTGCCAGAAATGCCGCGACCTTCGTCGCAGGCTTCCTTAGCTGACCGGCTTGAAATATCCCGTGGAGCGAGATTGCCAAAACTCGGATACTTGCGTTCCAAAAAATAATCGCGATCCGCTTCGGCTACATCGCGTGGGCGAATTTCTTTTTTACGTAACTTCTCAGAAACCTTCGGATCCTTAGGGACCCATACGCGACCATCGTTGCGGAGCGATTCAGACATCAACGTCAGTTTCGACTGATGATCACCTTCCTGAGGAATACAAGTGGGGTGAATTTGCGTGTAACAAGGATTCGCGAAGCCGGCTCCCTTCTTGTAAGAACGAAACGCACCGGTAACATTTACACCTGCTGCGCAAGTAGATAAGAAAAACACTGTACTGTAACCACCCGTTGCCAATACCACCGCATCAGCACTCCATGACTCAATCGCGCCATTAACCAGATTTCGAGTTATGATGCCCTTCGCATGACCGTCCACCTTGACCAGATCCAGCATTTCGTGACGATTATACATTTGGACCTGACCGGCCGCAATTTGTTGATTTAGAGCCGAGTAAGCACCCAAAAGCAACTGCTGCCCCGTTTGGCCGCGCGCGTAGAACGTGCGGGACACCTGAGCTCCACCAAACGAACGATTCGCTAACAATCCTCCATACTCACGAGCAAACGGAACGCCTTGGGCCACACATTGGTCAATGATGTTTCCGCTGACCTCCGCCAATCGATATACGTTGGCTTCACGAGATCGGAAATCTCCACCTTTTATCGTATCATAGAAAAGACGATACACGCTATCACCATCATTCTGGTAATTCTTGGAAGCGTTGATTCCTCCCTGCGCAGCGATCGAGTGAGCTCGACGGGGACTATCTTGGTAGCAAAAACATTTTACGTTGAAGCCGAGTTGACCAAGAGAAGCAGCAGCGGCTCCTCCCGCTAATCCTGAGCCGACGACGATAACGTTGAATTTCCGCTTGTTGGCAGGATTTACCAGCTTGTTGCTGAACTTGTGATTCTGCCATTTATCTTCGAGAGGACCATCTGGAATTTTTGAGTCTAATATCATGACTTAAATGTTTCTCGTTTGTGAATTATACGGACGCGTTGACGATCCCGAACCAAATACCAAGGGGAATGGAAGCATACCCCAAGAAAGTTACCCAGCCATACACCATGGCTATCTTGTCCAACCGGTAGCGCCACTTTTCATTTCGTAACCCCAGAGACTGAAACATACTACTCACCCCATGTGAAAGGTGCATACATAGAAGGTACACGCCGATGATGTAGAATAGGGAAATCAACGGGTAAGAGAACCCAGCGATCATCATATCATGAACATTGTGCACAATAAGAGGATCTCCATACGCATCGACCTTCGTTTTTCCATGGAGGACCAACGGCACCTCAGCAGGATACTCGGTCCCGTCGTTAGCGATTATAGCATGGTTATACTGGTGGCCAGGAACCGCCCTCACTGTATAATGCAGAAGGTGAAAAATTAGGAACGCAAGTATGATCAACCCAGACATGATCATCGTACGAGAGGCAAGTGATGCCTGCACCGTGGCTTTCGCTTCGTAGTCTTGCGGCCTGGCTTTCTTATTCTGGATCTTGAGCGTGATAGCCGCCCAGATGTGCGCTACCACACAAGCTAGGAGAAACAGTCTTACCACCCAAAGTAATCCGTAGGGCAGATGTTGAAGTTTATAGCCATAAGCGTTTATCAGGTAGGGATCTCCAAAAACTTGGAGGTTACCAACCATATGGCCCAGTACAAAAATGGAAAGTACCAGTCCAGACAACGCCATGACGTATTTCTTACCTAGAGAAGAAGCAAGTAGGCTCATATAAAGAGAATCAGTAGAATTAATTAGCGGGAGGCTAAAAAGCTTACGCTAGGAAGCATTCAACAGAACGCAAAGTCCAGCAAGATAAGAGTCTAATAACCCACACTTTTATAAGTATCACTTTACCTGAGCATTATTCCTACTACCAAACACTTAAAAATTCAGATTTTTTGCCCTAACCTTGTTCAGGATTCGTTATGATCGGTTCCCAAATATCGGGGGAAGGTTCTCGTCCTGTTTCTTGCTGCAGGAAATTCCAGAAGAACTCCTCTTCGGACTGCCCCTTTTGATGCAGGGTCATAAGTATCTTTTCTTCCTGCCGTGGAAGCAATTGAAGGAGGTTCATTTTCCATAAACCCTTCTCGCGTATAAACTCCAAACGCTCATCAGGAATTATGCTGTTAACGATGATATCTGCCATCGCCTCATTTCCACCGGGCATGATATCTATGAAATCGATTCTCACTTCGGGCTTATCCCCGACAAAAAACCACCCCTGCAGAACGGCTTGTCTGAATAAACCTTCTTCGGTAATCTCAGCCAATTCTTCCCGATTTTTGATGTGCCTGAGGGCTAAAACCTGAAAGCGGTCAATTGCCTTCAGCTTTTCGATAACCTCCCGATCCGCAGTGAGCGCCAGATTTTTAAGGTCAGAAAAGTAGCTCCAGGTATTCTGATCAGCCAGGGCAAGCACCGTACTTGATTCATACTTTTTCAACGCCCTCAAAACGGCATAAAAGGTCTGCTCCACCTGCTTTTCAGGCCCGACCACCGGTTCCGGTTCATTTTCCTGGACCGCACTTGGCGCCGGCCTAACGGGCCTGGGCTCCGCGCGTTCTACGATGTCTTGAGGTACCTTCGGAAGCGCACGAAGCGGGTTCGCATCGATGTATTCATACATGAATGCCATATTCTGCCTGAATCCACGGGGCGCATTCTTGAACGCTGAGATCCAAAACGCTGTGACCAGCAACGTGGAGAAGCAAAATGCCAACGTCGTAATCCAAGGACGCCGCTCAAGCTGCAACCACACAACGATGGCGACTACCCATGCGAACAGAAAATCGATCAAAATTCTTACGAAAACCGGCTTCGAATACACCCACCCTGCTTCTTCAAAGTAGGATAATCCCAAGATTACCTTTGGCACCGCCAGAGCGCCAAACAGCACTGAGCCGATGATTATGGGAATGAGTAACCGATTCATATAACTTATTAATACCTAAGACGTAAGTCTGCGTTAACCATTCAAAATAAGCAGCAACTAATTATCTAAACGCATTGGTGAGCTAACCCGTTACAGGGAATACTTCTGAAAATACATCTGAAACGCACACCAACTTAGCGAATGAGTAAACGCTCCGTTTGCCAGCATGGATGGAATATTTTTCACTGGGATGAGCCGAGTCTGGATTTCTTCGTGATCATCCCAGACCACGGGGGTGTTACGCTCCACACCCGTAATCGCCACCACATAGCACTTATTGTTCTGAATAGCTGGGTTGGGATAGACCCACCCTAGCAGTTTGGGATCAGTCCCCGTATAACCGGTCTCCTCGCGAAGCTCTCTAATTCCTGCATTCAAAGGATCCTCTCCCGGTTCAACCATACCAGCTGGAACCTCAAGTGAAAGTGCTTCAATGCCATACCTAAATTGATTCACAGTTACCACTTCGTCATTGGGAGTGATCGCGACTACCGTCACCCAATCTGGAGCATCCAAAATAAAGAAATCGCCCTTTTCGTTGCGAGCGGGATGACTAAATCTTGATTTTAAGATTCTAAAAACCCGACAATCTGCGTGTAGCTCCGTATCCTGCTTCACCCATTTTTCGGGTTCACTAGAGTCGGGCATCTGAGAAGTCAGACTTACTCGGGGATTAGGATCTTCTGCCCGACACGAAGATAACGGGGCTGAACACCCGGATTTGCCGCAAGCAATTTATCCAATGTAATACCAAAACTACTGGCAACTTTACCAAGCGTGTCGCCGGACTGGATAACATACTCCTCGCCTCCCCCTGCAGGGACTGAGGAGGTATCATCGCTTCCGGGAGTAGCGGTCGAGCTTGAAGATGAGGTAGTACTTGTTCTAACCGGCGTCGTCGCAGGTCTGGCCGTGACGCCTTTCGCCACTTTAGTCTCCAATTCGGCAATCTTGATAGAATCGGTGCGACTCTGTGTCCGCAGTTTTGTAAGCTGTTCGGTGATCGTATTGAACGCAGATTGAGTCGAGTTAGCAAACTCCTTCAAATTCGCCACCGTCGTGTATTTTTTGGAAAGACCTGACATTTCTTCCTGCAGACTCGCAACGCTTCCGCTGATCGTGGAGTTTGCATCCTTAATCGTAGCAATCTCATCCATTTGAGAAGATTTTTGAAAGGCAATGATTCCAAGAATCAGCCCAATGACACCACAAATCAAGGCGGCGATAGCTATGAACGGAGTTGCTTTAGCCAAATTATCCATTTCGCCACTAAAGAGGGATTTATGATTCAATTCAAGCAGGGAGTGCAGTCATTCTGCGGCAAAAGTAAGAACGTATCACCCCTCCTAGATTACTTCAGGACTGCCATCACTTTGATTCCATAAAAAAAGCCTCCGATTTTACCGGAGGCTGGTAGGAGGTGGGAATCTCCATCAAAAATTTGGAATGGTCGGGGTGGACGGATTCGAACCGCCGACTTCCTGCTCCCAAAGCAGGCGCTCTAGCCAGGCTGAACTACACCCCGATA